>JACNIV010000252.1 GCA_014382915.1 Candidatus Cloacimonadota bacterium
ATCAGAGCTGTATTTATCGGTGCTATTGCCTTGTTTCTGCTGGCGTCTGTCCTGAGTTTTAAACTTTATTTGAAAATGTGTAAAAAAGAAGTGGTATTTGCTATTCCCGCGAAACAGATATTATATCACTTTAGAAAGATTTTTCCTTTCAGTTAGGAGGGTAACTTGAAATTTAAGCTGATCATATTATCTTTTCTTTTTGTATTGAATCTTCAGGCGGTAATAACCGTTGAATACAAATCCGGCCTGGCTTCTGGACTAATAAACACAGAGACGATCGATTCTCTAGATTATTTCAATGTATATGAATTGAATAAAGTATTTAAAGCAAAAATAATGGAAGATGTTCCCGACCAACGGCTGAAAGTGAATATGTTCGGTGAACAACTTATTTTTCTTTTGGAATCTTCATATTTAATCCATAAATCTGAACTCTATAATTTTACATATGATATTGTACAAAAGGATGGTAAGTACTTAATTCCGGTTACGCTCTTAAAAAGAATAATACCGGAGATCTTCCCTGAGAAGATAACAGTTTTGGATGATAAGATCATTGCTGATAATCCCAGTGATAATTCGATAAAAACAATTGTTCTTGATCCGGGTCACGGTGGAAAGGACCCCGGTGCAGTTGGTTTCTCAAGAAAGAATTTTGAAAAAGATATCGTGCTTGATGTTACTCATAAATTAAAAAAAATTCTGGAAGAAAATCTGGACGTGAATGTATTATTAACTCGTGATATCGACGAATTTATTTCACTACAGCAAAGAACCCAATTCGCCAATAGCAACAAAGCAGATCTCTTTATTTCTATTCATTGTAATGCGCATAGAAATGAAAAAATAGACGGCATCGAAGTTTTTTATCTTTCTACTGCTATTACAGACGATGCCCGGGCTGTAGAAGCACTCGAAAATGAAGTGGTTTATAAATTTGAAGGCGGGGAAGAAGCTGTAAGGAAATATGATGACCTGGCTTTTATTTTGGCGGATATGGCACAAAGCGAACACCTGGAGGAAAGTTATCAACTGGGAATGAAATTACAGAGTTCTCTTGTTGGCTCTACAAACGGTTTTGACCGTGGTGTAAAGCAGGCAAACTTTTATGTTCTGCGGGGTGCTTTTATGCCGGCAGTTCTTATCGAATTGGGATTTATAAGTAATAAAGAAGAAGAAAAAAAACTTATAAAATCTTCCTACCAGGATAAACTTATAGATTCCATGTTTCAGGGGATCAGAGATTTCAAATTCAAGTACGATAAGATGCAATAAGATGTAAATAATATTGTTTCAAATAAACGTCCAACTGTTCGTTTTGAAGAAAAAATATAAATGGTTTGACATTAAATGGGCTTAACTTTCTTTGTCCCATAAAATTATAAAGATGGAGGAATTGATGCCTAATCATAAATCTTGTGAAAAGAGATTGAGACAGGAAGAAAAAAGATCTGCTGGTAATCATTATGTGAAAATGACCATTAACACACTTGCCAAAAAAATGCACAGTGAAATCTCAATAGAGGATAAAGAAAAACTTCTTTCCGAAGTTTATGCTCAATTGGATAAAGCTGCCAAAAGAAACATCATTCACAAAAGAACCTCTTCCCGCAGGAAATCCCGGCTTGCTGCTTATTTCAACAAAGAAAAAGCATCTCAGGTAAAAGAAGAACCAAAAAAAGAGAAAAAATAATCTGAATTTGCATTCAAAGGCAGACAGCAATGTCTGCTTTTTTATTAATTGAATTCCGGTAATTTAATGGATACAAATATAATTCTCTATATAGCGGTTGGAGTGATAGCTCTTGCTATTGTTATCTTCTTTATATTATCTGCAAAGAAGAAACATAAACGGTTTTTACGGGTTGAAACAACAAAACAAGAGGTTTCCAAAACACTCAAAGAGAAACTGGCAAAAACCAAAAGCAGTTTTCTGGGCAAATTGGCAGAAGTAATTAAACTTCGTGGAAAAGTAGATGAAGAGTTGATGGATGATCTGGAAGAAATTCTGCTGCAATCAGATGTAGGAGTGCAAACCAGTTGCGATATCATCGAAAAACTACGTGAAGAAATAAGATTGAGCCAGATAACAAATCCGGGTGATGTTCAAAAGCATCTGGAAGAAATAATTCGTGAACTATTACTAAAAGATTATGCTACGGAAAGTAACCATTTGCAAGTAACTAATGAAAAACCATTTATCATTCTTTTCGCCGGGGTGAATGGAGTAGGGAAAACTACTACTATAGGGAAACTGGCGAAAAGATATACAGATATGGGAAAGAAGGTTTTGATGATAGCTGCTGATACTTTTCGGGCAGCTGCTATCGAACAGCTTTCCATCTGGGCAGATCGAGCCGGAGCTTCCATTATGAAACAACAGCAGGGTGCCGACCCTTCTTCTGTAGTTTATGATGGTATAATGAGTGCAGTGAAAAAAAAGTTCGATATTGTTATGATAGATACAGCCGGACGCCAACACACAAAGATAAACCTGATGAATGAGCTTTCCAAAATAGTTCGTACAATTAAGAAGATAATACCGGATGGACCTCATGAAACCCTGCTGGTTGTGGATGCTACTACCGGACAGAATGCAATCTCACAAGCAGAAATATTTAATAAAGCTGCCAACCTGAGCGGTCTGGTGCTTGCCAAACTGGACGGCACAGCCAAAGGTGGAATAGTCATCGGGATAAAACATCAGTTAAATATTCCTGTTAAGCTTATCGGTGTGGGTGAATCACTTGCAGACCTGCGCGATTTTGATATAAACGAATTTGTAAACGCAATATTTGAATAATCAGCCGCCATCCCCGAGCAATCGGGAATCCACAAGAATAGCCGTAAAAAATTACAAAAAATATCATTAAATAGAAAAAATTCCTATTCGTTTTATACTATCATTACGAAAGAGGACTTTCGTAACGAGTTGGTAAGGGGAGTTCGCTCGTTCCGAAATTGTATTTCGGAACGCAATTGCTTTGGAAACTCTGTTTCATTTTTAATAATAAGTCGAAAAAACATTTGACAAACAATTCATTTTTTTTTTTTTCTGGAATTGTATTTCTCAGTGATAATTTCAACAGAAATAATGA
>JACNIV010000253.1 GCA_014382915.1 Candidatus Cloacimonadota bacterium
ATTTCATACATGCTGACCCGTACTGTAAAATTCTTGTAGAGGCAGTTAAGCCCAAAGGTGACGTTCTGGCTGTCGAACTCGAGATCGAAGCCCCGGTAACGGGAAGTTTTGACACCGATACCCCAGAAAATACCGCCGAAGCTCTTAACAGTCTCGCCTTTACCCAGAAATCTTCTCTGTCCCATCCGAAATGAAAAGATGTTTCCAGATAATCCATGATGGGAATACCGGTAATGATGACCAGGGATTTACTGACCGCCAGGTAGGGCGAGTTCTTGATATAGTCGATCGGATCAGTGAAATCGTATTCTTCCGGAACATCGGTCTTTTCGAAGTCGGACACTGAAGAGAAAAGGTTTAGAATGCCAAAGGAGAGAGCCGGCAGGGTTTCCGTTTCACTGATGATCCGCACCTTTAAATTACCGTACACACCGGCAGTGTTTGTGTAAACCAGCCCGATCTCCGCCCTGTCGAATAGTCCTATCCTGAGATTGCCTGCATAATGGTAGCCATCGTAATCGGGATTAGGATCATCGCTCACGAAATAGTTCGTGTAGGAGAGATCTATCATCATGTGTGGCAGCACGTAGGCATCAGGGATGTTAATGTTTCCCATGGTTGTATAAGGCATAGAGAATAGCGCGACAGAATAAAACAGTATCACGCAAATTAAATATAAAATCGGTTTTTTCATAATTACCCCCAAAATATATCAGTTTTTCTTATATCCTATTGACAAATATTAAGTCAAGATATTTTTCAAATCATGAATTATATAAATACAATTACAACGGGCAAATTGGGAGAGGATATGGCTGTTGAATTCCTTATATCTCTCGGTTACAAAATTATTCATCGTAATTATTATTCCCAATATGGAGAGATCGACATAATTGCCCTGTATGACGATCTGCTGGTCTTTCTGGAAGTAAAAACACGCTCCTCGAATCTGAGTTCCGCCCTCAGCAGTGTCTCCTTTGCAAAACAACTTAAACTCTCCAAGACCGCTTCCTTTTTTCTATCTCAAAATCATCAATACGAAGACCACTTTACCCGTTTTGATCTTATTGTTGTTCTGAAAAAACCAGACTCAACCAAGATCAAGCATTACAAAGATGCCTTTACACCTATTTCAGAATGAACTTATCTCTGCAAGCTACGTTCCATTTTTTTAGCACGATTAATTTTATGACATCGTAGCCTTATCTGCTAAACAGCGCAGAAATTAATAAGATATATTAATCTGTCAAATTTATTAATATTTTTTTTTATCTAAAGAAAATGCCCCCTATGAGGTAACAGATTATATCATTTTGGAACAACAGAATACTATTCCAGCAATCCCAGATCAAAATCTTCTCCCAGATAGGATTGCCATCTAGGATCACTACTCTCCGTATCGTCATCTTCCACGTATATCAGCCGATAGTTACCGCTGGTCTGCAGATCGATAAAGATATAGGTCAGTTCAGTGCCGGTCCTGTACTTCCAGATCTGATAATCTTTCTGAAGGTATTTGGCAGTAAGACCAGTTTGCAGCTTGATGATCTCATCGGGTTCACCATGTTTGATATATATCCTGCCCCGGTCGGTTTTCCAGCCCTCTTTAAAGTAGGAAAAATTATTATTACAATAATCGATACGATCTTTCACTATGAGTAGAAATTCATTTTTTTCGGTGGATGGATCGGGATCATTGATAGACCAGAACCTGTTGAGAAAGTTTATTTTTCCTTGCTCGGTCAGGGTTTTCCAGATGGCTGCTTGTTTGCCTGTAAGAAAATATTTAAGCAGCATGAACTCATCTTCCAGATCGATAAAAAGTCGCTGCGAAAAGATATTCTCCATTCTGATGCTGAAGTAATCGTGTGCTATCTCTAGCGGGGGTAGACTATCCAAGCCGGCGCTGATGACAAGTTCATAATAACCCTCTTCCAAGTGGCTGATATCCAGATGTTTTACGATCGGTATTGCCCAAGCGGAAATCTCTATCTCGGCAGCTGATTCCAGAATTATTTCCTGTTTACGTTTTATTTTTATCATTTCAAAAATCAAGCTGGCTGAGTCAGGGGGCGGATAATAAATATAATATAGCCAGAGTTTGTCATTTTCCGGAAGGGTATAAATATGAGAGGAGTTCAAATAAAACAGCTGACCCTGGCGGTGAAATTTCTCTAATAAATTTGTGGAATCGGCTACAACATCAAAGAGGAACTCAACCTCACTCAACCAAGTATCCCTGGGTAGAATATTCAATTCATGGTTATAATCGACAGATTTATCAGTCTGTTCATCTCTAAAGGTAGCTGTGAAGAGGTAACCCGAGCCGGCCAGGGCGAGAATGATCTTATCGGAGAAGAAGCAGGGAGAGTCGGCAGTTGCTGCATCCTTCATAATAATCTTATTAACAAACTCATCCTGGTAGGCTATTTTCTCGCCCTTGTTAAGGGCAAAGTTTACTTTCAGTCTGGCTACAAATCCCTGTTCGGTCCTTTCAAATTTCAAATCTTGGTAGGGAATCTGATAATTTATTTCAAAGATCGTGTTACCTTTTTCATCCAGGAACCTGTTAGGATCAACAGTAATATTCAACTGCTGGGCTAAGAGACTGCCGCTGATCGCCAGGAAAGAGAAGAGCAGGAATGCCTGTTTCAAAAGAAATGTTCCTCTAACTGAAATTCAGATTCACTTTTTTCTGGTACTCTTCAATACCTTCAAAGAGCTCGTCGATATCGGCACCGGGAAAGATCTTGATAGTGCGGGGATGGAGGTTCATGGTTTTGAATTTTTCTGTTTGAACCGTAATGTGAACACCGAATTTACCGGGATGTTCATTAAAGTAATTCATTAATTTCTTAGCAAATTCACTATCGAAATCAGCTTCCTTGATCTTCAGAAATATCTCTCCTGAGAGCTGGGTTGCCATCTCTGCAAAATTAAGGATTTTCCGGGGAATAATGCTCAAAAAGCCTTCTTGTTCATTGCCGTAAGTTGATTTCTTGCCCAGGATAAAAAGCTCCTTGCCCTCTTCCATTATATCACTATAATTCTGGTAGTCGTTGTTAAATAGTTTTACTTCAAATTTACCGGTCAGATCTTCCATGGTTATAATAGCATAAGGATTTCCCCTCTTATCGGCTTTTTTCTGCACTTCGGAAACCACCCCGGCAATAGCGATATTGGCAGGTACTTTTTCAGGATTGCATTCAGCATCTTCCGTCCTTATGTTGATAAAAAGATCCAGCATTTCCCGATACTGGCTGAGCGGGTGACCGGACCAGTAAAAACCCAGAACCTGCTTTTCGTGTTTCAGTTTTTCATTCAGCGACCATTCTTTAGCCTCAGGAAGCTCGGGAATATATTCACCTGCCGAACCATCGGCACCGAGCGTATCGAAAAACATCATCTGCCCACGGAGCTTTTCAGTCTGCGCTTCCGAGGCATAGTCCAGAGCCATCTGGACAGCTTCATAGTTCTGAGCGCGGTTGCCTTCCAACTCATCCAGGGCACCAGCTGTGATCAGGCTTTCTAATACCGCTTTATTTACACACATCGAATCGGAGCGGGTAGAGAATTCAAAGATGTTCTTATAAGCACCTTTTTTCCCACGATCTTTAATGATGGAATTGATGGCTGCACTGCCCACGTTCTTGATCGCTTTCAGTCCGAAGAGTATTTTTTTGCCCCGTACCTCGAACTCTTTCCTGCTGTAATTTATATTGGGCGGCATAACCTCGATATCCATCGCCTTGCAGGCATCTATGAAATAGGGGATCTTGCTGGGATTATCTTCCAGCGAGAGCAGGGCTGCCATGAATTCTACCGGGAAATGCGCCTTCAGGTAGGCTGTCTGAAAGGCAATGAATGCATAGGCTGTGGCATGACTTTTATTAAAAGCATAGTTGGCGAACTCCAGCCAGTCGGTCCAGATTTTCTCGATTATCTGCGGTTTGACGCCATTCTGAGAAGCTCCCTCCACGAATTTGACCTTGAGCTTTTCCATGGTGCTCAACTTCTTCTTGGAAATGGCTTTTCGTAGAGTGTCGGCTTCCGCTCCGCTCAATCCTCCCATCTCCCGGGCTATCTGCATCACCTGTTCCTGATAAACTGTAACCCCATAGGTCTCCTTGAGAGCACTTTCCGTGAGGGGATGCGAATAAGAGATCCGTTCGCGACCGTGTTTGCGGTCGATAAAGCTGTCAATGAACTGCATCGGTCCCGGACGGTAGAGAGCGACCATGGCGATCAGATCCTCAAAAATATTTGGTTTCAGATTGCTCAGATATTTCTTCATACCGGACGATTCAAATTGGAAAATACCGTCGGTATGTCCCCGGGATAGAAGTTCGTATGATTCCTTATCATGAATGTCCACTTGAGCAATATCGATATCTTTTCCCTGTGCCTGTTTCACCAGTTTCACTGTCTTTTTTATCAGCGTCAGCGTCTTCAAACCGAGGAAATCCATTTTCAACATTTTCAGATCTTCCAGCCACTTCCCTTCGTACTGTACCAGAATGGAGAGCTCACCGTTTTTCTGATTGCTGGTAGCCAGTGGGACATAATCACTGAGCTTACCGGGAGTGATAACAACCCCGGCTGCATGGACTCCGATATGACGCACCAGGCCTTCCAGAACTTTGGAATAGGTCAGGATGGAAGCTTTCACATCATCTTCTGCCATCTTGCGAGCAAATTCCTTGGACTGACGCAGTGCCTCCTCCAGTGTGATCCTGTGTGTAGAGGGAATAAGTTTGGTAATCTCGTTGGCAATGGCAGCAGGAACTTCCATCACCCGCGCCACATCCTTGATCACGGATTTGGCACCCAGGGTGCCGAAGGTTATGATCTGGGCTACACTCTCGCGTCCATATTTCTTAATCACATAATCTATAATCTTACTGCGTCCTTCGGCACAGAAATCAATATCGATGTCGGGCATGCCGATACGATCGGGATTGAGAAAGCGTTCAAAGAAGAGACCGTACTGCAGCGGCTCGATCTGGGTTATACCCAGCAGGTAGGAAACCACGCTACCCACTACCGAACCTCGTCCGGGTCCTACGGGCACATCCATCTGCCTGGCCGCATCACAAAAATCTTTCACGATCAGAAAGTATTCGTTATAGCCCATCTTGGTGATTACACTCAGTTCATAATCGATGCGTTCTTTAATTTCGTCGTTCATGGGGGAATATTTTTCCTCTGCTGCTTGGTAGCAGAGATGTTTAATGTATTCCTTGGCATTGGTAAATTCTGATGGAATTTCTATGCGGGGAAAGAGAAATTCTTTATAATCCAGTTCCAGATCGATTTCAGATGCGATCTTTACAGTGTTCTCGTAGGCTTCTTCCAACTCGGGAAAAAGCTCTTTCATCTCTTCTTCAGATTTAAAGAAGAGCTGGTTCGTATTATATTTGAGCCTGTTAGTATCGGAAAAGGTTTTACCGGTTTGAATACAGAGTAGCACATCATGTGCTTCGGCATCCTCTTTTTGGAGATAATGACAATCATTGGTAACTACCAGGGGTGTACCTGTATCCTGAGCCAACTTGATCAGAAGAGGCTGCACGATTTTCTCTTCTTCCAAACCATGACCCTGGATCTCCAGATAAAACCTGCCCGGAAAAGTCTTTTTATAAAAATCTACGACTTCCTGAGCCTGTTCGATTTTCTTATTATACAGAAGATGAGGAATCTCTCCCTTCAGGCAGGCTGAAAGACAGATCAGACCAGCAGAGTATTTCTGTAACATCTCTTTATTGATCCTGGGCTTATAGTAAAAACCTTTCAGATAAGCTTTGGATGAGAGTTTCATCAGGTTCTTATAGCCCTGCAGGTTCTGGGCCAGCAGAATGAGATGATGCCGAATCTCTTTTTTAGATTCCTGAGCATCCAGATCACCGCTGATGATATATGTTTCGATACCGATGATCGGTTTGATACCCTCTTTCCTGGCTTTTGTATAAAAATCGATAGCTCCGAACATATTGCCGTGATCGGTCATGGCCACAGCCGGCATACCATACTGCTTGGCCATCAGCACCATTTT
The DNA here is from genome assembly GCA_014382915.1 of Candidatus Cloacimonadota bacterium. Lineage (GTDB taxonomy): Bacteria > Cloacimonadota > Cloacimonadia > Cloacimonadales > TCS61 > JACNIV01. The sequence goes on from JACNIV010000253.1 coordinate 6,053, forward strand.
ATCTACGCGACAGGCTCCATCCAGTAAACTGTATTGTGTGTGGTTATGCAAATGAACAAAAGCCATTAAAATCCCTTTTTTAGCATTTTTTCTCTTTTAAAACCAGGTTATTTTTTATGACAAATTCATTGTGTCAAGTCAAACTGCTACATTTTTTTTCATTCAATTCAGCCTGCATTTTCTAAAGCAACTTACCAGCAGAGATTAACTTTGTCAGAATGAAAAAAAGGAAAAAATTCTATCCCTTTTTCAGACAGCACTAATCTGGTGCACAGGTTTCGCTCGATTGCCCCATACGAGGGCAGAGTTGCAGTTGCTGTTTTCATCTAATCCCTTATTTTGCAACGCATTGTCGGTTTGGCACGCTGCTTGCTTTTACTTCAGGCATAAAAAAATAGAGGTGAAAGGTAAATTAAAGCAGGAAGAGTATCTGTTCTTCCTGCTGCGAAATTTATAAATAAAAAACTTGCCTTAAAAAAATCGACAATAATTAATTTGTCGGAGGAGTGGATATGAAAGCCAGAATTATGGTGCTTATCATTCTTTTTGCCCTTACCCTCTTCGCGGAAGATTCACTGCGGGTAAAGACAAAAGAGCAGTTAAAACTGCAGGAGAGAGAGAGGATCAGAACCCGTGAAAAGATCCATCAGGACGACACAGAAGAGCAGGATGTTTTTGTAGATAAGAACGGCGACGGTATAGCAGACGATCGCAATTTCCAGGAGAGACATCGTAACTGGCGACGCAACCGCCAGCTCTCCGGTAAGGTTTTCCGCAGCGGTTCCTGCCATGAATGGCATAAAGGTCAAAGCGGTCAAAACACCCAGGGACAGGGTAGCAGCCATGGTTCCGGTAGCGGCGGAGGAAATGGCGGTTAGAAATCTCCTTATATTACTCCTGTTTGCCTGCTTTCCGTCATTCGCTCGGGCAGCTGAAGAACTACTCATATTTTCGGAAGCAGGCAGCGGGATGCAAATAGAAAAACAATTTGCAACGGAGTCGGAAACAAAACTGTTTACGACAATCTCCACTGAGCTGCAAACGCCTGTTTCCAGGTTAGCTGTAGATGGTTCTGTTTACTCATTTACGAATCTGGATTCACTGGCCAACTGGCAGATTGGTGCGATCTATGAACGTACTTTACCTCTGCTTAATTTCAGTATTTCCGGACGTTATCTGGATGATGAAAACGACAGTTTGGATGTGACGCAGGCTACTGTTCAACTCTTTCGTCAACGTGAATCTTTAACCGATTTCAGCGAATACGGCCTCTGGGGCAGGAACAGTTCCTTTCCCCAAAACGATGCTTTTTCCAACCTGGAGTTTAATGCCTATTTCATCACTAAAAAATTCCTGGAAACTTATACAGTACACCATGAGTTTAATGCTGCCACCAAACATTTTGCAGACCTCACTCCACTGCTGGCGGTTAATTATCAAATAACCTTCTTTTTCCCGGCGGGTAATTATTCCAGACTGAACCTCACCTATTTTTTCAATTATAATATACATAAGGAAAACAAACTCCTCTATCCCAGCGAAGAGTTATTCGATCTCTTTTCTTATAATATGCATAAATTCAGCATTGAGTATAGTGTAGAAAAAAGCAATCTACTATACAAACCCTGGTTTGCTCTTAACAGCAAAGATTATCTGGCAACAGCGGTGGAACAGCCCTATTCCGAGATCAATTTTCTGGCAGGTTTTTATGCAGACTGGCTCTGGGCAGATGGATGTATGACCTATGCCGAGGGATTTTATCAGACAATATTTAGTGACAACGAAATTGCCTTTGAATTTGTTGCTGGTTTAAAATTCCAATTTGATATCCTGACGCGCTAAAGGAAGTTGTAATGATCTCTGAAAAAAGATTGAAAGTAATACTGCTCCTGCTGGCAACTATCATCATCTGCGGCTGGCTGGCATTACTGTATATCCAGAGTCGGAGCACGCGGCAGCAACTGACCGAGGAAAAACTGCATAATCTACTCTTTCTGAATATACTGAAAAAAGCTATTGTCAATAATATTTTTGCCAGCGAAACGATCGAGAAAGTGCTTTTATCACGGTTGGAACTGGCTGGCGAAATATTACAAGATCAGCAGCAAATTACCACCCGACAACTACAGCAGCTTTGCAGGAAATATTATCTGCATGAACTCTCTTTTATCAATCTGCAAGGCAGAGTGATCAATTCCAATCTCTACCGAGGCACATATCCCCACGATCTTTCATTGTTGGAACTGCAGGTGGAAGAAACATTAGTACTTGCTGTGCCAGCTGATACCAACCAGGTTTTCGGCAGCAGGATACTGATCAGGAAAAAGCCGACTCTCTATTTTGTAGGAGCTGTCAGCGACAGCGTTCTGCTGGAGAGCACCAGAGATATCTCTCTATCCGGTATGATCGATTTTGTGGAGGGTTCCCTGTTGGAAAACTCAGAACGAATACCTTCTGACGAACATGCACTCTACGTTGTCATACAGGACACACTGGGTATTATAACTGCTACCTCCAACATAACAACTCTACCGCGGTTGCAGGATGATGAATTTCTTAAAAAAATCTACCGCTCTCAACAGGTTAACTCCAGGTTCACAGTGTTTGAGGATAGAACCATCCTGGAAACAGTAAGCCCTTTCCTGTTGGAAAGCTATGATTTCGGGGTGATCCGTCTGGGAGTGAGTCTACAACGTTTTAAACGTGCTCAGGCAGGTAAAAATGTAATACTTTTAATCTTTTCGTTCATTTTCCTGTTCTCTCTCTTCCTGGAATATCTCTTTTATCGGAATTACAAAAAACTACAACGCTCCAGAGAGGAGTTGCATACCAGCAGAAGAATGGTGGAGATCGCCCGGCTGGGCGGGGAGGTGGCGCACGAGATCAAAAATCCTCTCAACTCTATCTATATGATCCTACAGAGAATGCAACTTGAATTTGAAGTGAAGGAAAAAAGTGAGGAATTTGCCGATCTGTTTAAAGTTTCTTATTCTGAGATGGAACGGCTGAACCGGATCGTCGAACAGTTTTTATCACTCTCCCGCCAACTGGAGATCAGGCGAATCCCGGTGGATGTGAACCGGATCATCTCTGCAGTGGTTGATCTGTTCAGTAGTAATACCGGTGGTGTTCAGATCAAGTTTGAAACTCAGGAAAAAAAGATCTTCTCGCTTGACGAAAAACTACTGAAACAGGTTTTAATAAATTTGATCAAGAATGCTCTGGAAGCTTTTGATCTTGCAGAAGGTAAAAAGGAAATAATTATTTTATGCAGCAGGCAAAAGCATAATTTGGTGATCAGTGTACAGGATAATGGCTGCGGAATTCCTACTGAAAACCTGTCCCGGATATGGGATATGTATTTCACTACGAAAGATTCTGGCAGCGGCATCGGGCTGGCGGTATGCAAGAAGATAATCGAAGGACACGGAGGACATATCTCGGTGAAAAGTGATAGTAAAGGTTCGGAATTCAGGATCGAATTACCGGAAAAGCAGGAGTAAGAATGCGTTTATTGTTGGTGGAAGATAATCAGAATCAGAGAGAGATACTGTCAGGATTTCTGGCTAAGAACGGTTTTAATGTGATCAGCGCAGAAGATGGTGAGGAAGGTATTCGCCTTTTCCAGGAGAACTTAGTGGATATCGTGATAACCGATTTTCGCATGCCACGTAAAAACGGATTAGAGGTATTACGCGCTGTACGCCGTATCAATCCGTTAGCAGCCGTGATCATTATCACTGCTTTCAGCGATGTGAACGATGCTGTCTCGGTCATCAAAGAAGGTGCTATGGATTACATCCTGAAACCGGTCAACCTGCAGGAACTGCTCACCAAGATTAAGACGATCCGCTCCCAGATGGAGATTCAAAAAGAGAGCAGTGCCCTGCTCTATAAAATTCCTGAACTGGGTATCTCGGCTACCTTTGTGGGTAAAAGCAAAAAGATCATGGATATTTTGAGCATTGTAGAGCGGGTTGCTGCCAATTCCGCTACCGTACTCATTTCGGGCGAAAGTGGAACCGGCAAAGAGATGATCGCCGAGATAATTCACCAACTCAGCCCGCGCCGACAGCACAAACTGGTGATCGTGAGCTGTGCCGCCCTGCCGGACACTCTCTTGGAAAGTGAACTTTTCGGTCACCTGAAAGGCTCCTTTACAGGCGCTGTCAGTGATCGTAAAGGGCGCTTCGAAGAGGCTGACGGGGGTACTATCTTTCTAGATGAGATCGGTGATATTTCTCCGCTTATCCAGGTAAAACTTCTGCGGGTAGTGCAAAACATGACCTTCGAACAGGTCGGAAGTTCTAAACCTAAAACAGTAAATGTGCGCATTATTGCCGCTACCAATAAAAACCTGGAGGATGAGATCGCCAAAGGCAGTTTCAGGGAAGACCTTTATTACCGTTTGAATGTTGTTCCCATTCACCTGCCGCCACTGCGCGAACGGAAAGATGATATTCCCCTCTTGATAGACCATTTCCTGGAAGAACTCAATATGAAAGATAGTATCAGTTTCTCACCCGAAGCTCTGCTGAAAATGGTTTCCTGTCACTGGCCGGGAAATATCCGCCAATTGCAGAATACCGTAACCCGGCTGGTTACCTTAGCAAGAAATGACTTAATCACCATAGAAAATCTGGATGATGCTTTCCCTGGCCTGGAAGAGAGTGAAGAATCCGGTGACCGATCTCTGGCAGGAAGGGAAAAAGAGCATATCAAAAAGGTGCTTGATAGCTGTGGTGACAATCAGTTGAAAGCTGCCAAAATATTGGGTATCCACCGCAACACCCTGGCCAGAAAGATCAAAGAATTTAATTTATAAGACGATTGTAATTACACTTTACTCCGACTTTTTTTAATTATTTCAAAAAAAACAATTGACAAAATATTCACTGACTTTTAACTCGGTGACTGTCTACTCATTTAAATAGGAGTTGCTATGAATAAAAGACAGTTACAGAAGCAGAAAACGCGGGAACATATCCTGAAAATTGCTAAACAGGAATTTGTAAAAAAGGGATTTTTGAATACAACAACTTCCGAAATTTCCGAAAGGTCCGGTATAGCACACGGCACTCTTTTTCTGCATTTTAAAAACAAAGATGCTCTCATAGTAGAAATACTTGATAAGGAACTGGAAGAGATCAACCTGGCCATTCAGCAGATGATAGCCAAAGCCGCTGACCTGGAACAACTGCTTCTTCAATACCTGAATCTTCTGCAGGAAGACGAAGAACTTTTTGCTGTAATGGCGCGGGAGCTTCCCTTCTATAATGAGGAACTGAGAAGAAAGATCCTTTTCCGCGATTCCATCATCCGGGGTCATTTTCATAAAGCAATGACGCTGGGAATAGAACAAAAAAAATACCGGGATATAGATGTAACTTCCGCTGTTATGTTCCTTTTCGGAACAATTAATTATTATCTAAGCTTGAAATCGATCTTTGTGAAAGAAGGAAGTGTGATCGAAAAATTCAAAACATCAATAATAAAAACATTAAAAAATCTATTGCAGCATTCGAATACGGGATAGGAAGAGTGTTCATCATTGGAACACATCCGGAATTTGAAGAAGACAGCGAACGGGATGGATCACCGGCTGTGGAAAAAATTAACGATTACGGTTCAGACTGGAACCTGATGAAAAAAGCAGTTCAATGGTGTTTAAAAGAAAATTTATAAAAGGAAAAAAATGAAAAAGATTCTTATTTTAATTTTTATGGTTTATGTATTCTCGAATGTTTCAGCTCAATTGAAATATCCTGAAACTCCCAAAATTACAGTTAAAGACACGCTTCACGGCACAGTAATAATAGATAATTACCGCTGGTTGGAAGATAGCAAGAACCCGGAAGTCATCGAGTGGGAAGAAGAACAGGAAAAACTAACAAGGTCAATCCTGGATAATCTTCCCCAAAGAGAAAAACTGATCAAAAGATTCAATGAACTCTGGCGATATGATGATGTCGGCAGACCGGCTAAAGTGCTGAACGGAGAGAGAATCTTCTTATGGGAAAAACGAAAAGATGATGAAAAATGGAGAATTCTAACCCAAAAAAATGAAGATGCGGAACTTGAAGTTTTAATTGATCCAAATCTGTGGGATCCGAAAGAATCATTACATGGGACAAGTTCATCCAGAAATGGCAGATATTATGCTTTTGGGAAATCAGTAGGCGGAGATGAAAATCCGGTTGTTAGAATTATGGAGATTTCTACAAAAAAAATTCTTCCCGACACATTGAGAGGTCAAAAACAATATGTAACATCATGGCTGCCTGATAATTCGGGTTTCTACTATTCTGCTAATCCTTTAAAGAACGAAGTTCCGGAAGGAGAAGAAAATTACTGGCGTTCGATTTATTTTCACAAGCTGGGAACTCCTGCAGATGAAGATGAAAAGATCTATTTCAGTGAAGATAATATGGAAATGTCTCACGGAGTCGGGATTTCCGAGTGTGGTAAATATACTCTTTTCTATCGAGGTCTTTTCCGCAAGAATGAGGTTTATTTCAAACGCTCTGATGATGAAGAAATGATTCCTATTGCCACCGGCTTTGATGCTTCTTATTCTGTAGATATTGTGGATGATAAAATCCTGATAAAGACAGATAAGGATGCTCCGAATGGGAAAGTTTATATTACGGATGTTGATCATCCGCAGCGAGAATTCTGGCAGGAGTTTTTACCTGAACAAAAGGATAAACTTTATTATTTCAGTGCAATCGCCGGGCATGTTTATGCCGTTTATCAGCACAATGCTTACTCGGTTATTAAGATATATTCTCTGGAAGGTGATTTTATCCGGGATTTATCTTTTCCAACACTCGGAACCGGATATGTCAGCGGTTATTGGTCGCAAGATGATATCTGGGTTAGTTTTTCATCCTATACTTATCCGTCTGTTACTTATAAATATGATTTTCAAAATGACAGATTAGATATTTATAAAGAATTTCCATTGGAAATAGATGTTGAGAATTTCACTGCTGAGCAAGTCTGGTATAATTCCAAAGATGGAACATCAATTTCAATGTTTCTTGTTCATAGAAAGGATCTGGAAAAAGATGGGAACAATCCTGTCAGGCTTTCTGGTTATGGAGGATTCAACTATTCCCAAACTCCATATTTTTCCACAACGAATATTGTCTGGCTTGAAGCTGGTGGAATGCTGGCAATTCCTAATCTTCGTGGAGGTGGAGAATATGGAGAAAAATGGCATGAAGCAGGTATGAAGGAAAATAAACAGAATGTTTTCGACGATTTTATTGCAGCAGCAGAATGGCTTATCAAAAACAAATACACAAATCCGGAAACACTGGCGATTTCAGGTGGAAGTAACGGAGGTCTTCTGGTGGGAGCTGTTACCGTTCAAAGACCCGAATTATTCAAAGTTGTAGATTGTGGTGTTCCTCTTCTCGACATGATCCGTTATCATAAATTCGGTCCTGGCAGATTCTGGATAGATGAATATGGCAGTGCGGAAGATGCGCAGCAGTTTGAATATTTGTATAAATATTCTCCATATCACAATGTAGTAGATGGAACAGACTATCCGGCTATCATTATTTCAGCAGGAGAAAATGATGCCCGGGTTGACCCTTTGCATTCCCGTAAGATGGTTGCACGTATGCAAGAAGCAAATCCAGAGGGCGAGCCGATCCTGCTTTTATTAGAAAAAGATTCCGGTCATGGTGGCGGAACAACTCTCTCGATGCAAATTGAAAGAACTGCAGATACCTGGGCTTTTTTGATGAATATGCTCGGAATGAAAATTCTTGAAAAATAACCCTTTGTTGGGGAGGAAAAAATGAAAACAGTATATGTCTGTAAAAGTTGTGGTAAAGTGATGAAAGATGCCGAAGATTTTTCGAACGGAGAGATTGGAAGTAAATATTGTAGCGATTGCACAGATGAATTCGGTTATCGCAAAAGGTATTCTCACATCATTAAAGAGACGAAAGAGCAGTTGATCAGGCAGATGGCTCTTTCCGAAGATGAAGCAGAAAAAATGGCTATGGAGAATGTGGCAAAAATTCCCTTCTGGGCTCAGAAAGAAAAAATGATGCTTTCCAAAAAGAAGATAATCATCACCGATGTAGGCAGCACAACCACCAAAGCACTGCTTCTGCAAAAAGATGATTCACAGTACAAAATTGCCGGTTTGCAGCAGGCAGCCACCACGGTGGAAAAACCAACAGAAGACGTTAACATCGGTGTTTTTGAAGCACTAAGAAAACTGGAAAAAGAAGCTGCTGTTTCGCTTCTTGAACCCGATGCTTCTGCCAATAATTTCCAACTTAATGAGGATACACTTTATATCTCCACATCCAGTGCCGGCGGCGGTTTGCAGATACTGGTCATCGGGCTCACTTTGTTCGATTCTGCCAGCAGCGGCAAGCGTACAGCTTACGGCGCAGGGGGAGTTATCTTGGATACTTTTGCCATCGATGATAAACGCAGCAGCCTGGAACAAATGACGGCAATGGCTATCCTGCACCCGGATATTATCCTGATGTGTGGTGGTGTGGATGGCGGCGCAATTGCTTCCATCCTCAGGCTGGGTGAGATCCTGCAGCTGGCCAATCCCAAGCCGAAATTCGGAGATAAAGATGAAATCCCACTCGTCTTTGCAGGAAATAAAGACGCTCAATTATTTATTGCCGGATTATTCCAGAAAAAATTCGATCTTTATATCGTTCCCAACCTTCGCCCCACCCTGACTGATGAAAACCTGCAACCGGCTCGCGAGAAGATCCATAAACTTTTCATGGATAATGTGATGGAACAGGCTCCCGGTTATGCTAGGCTCAAAACCCGCGTGGCGGATGATATTATTCCTACTCCCACCGGTGTGATTCGCTCATTGCAACTGGTGAGCGAACAACTCGATGAGAACGTGATGACCGTCGATATCGGGGGAGCTACCACCGATATTTTTTCCAATATCCTGGGAGAATATTTTCGTACTGTGAGCGCCAACTATGGTATGAGTTACAGCATCTCGAACGTTCTGAAAGATACCGGGTATAAAAATATAAGGAAATGGCTGCCGGATAATTTCGAGGAAAATTATATTCTTAATTATATTGCTAACAAAATGCTGTATCCCACCTACAATCCCACCGACCAATACCAGAATGCAATAGAACATGCAGTTGCCCGGGAAGCGATATTGATGTCCAAAAAACAGCACATGGATATGAATTTCAATACAAAGCAGATCGGATTCCTGGATAAATTAGCACAAAAGCATCGTGATCTGGAAAAAATTACAGAAACATTCTATTTTGAAAAAGCTCTGGAAAGCAGGAAATTCCACATGTATGACATCAATATCCTCATCGGTTCCGGCGGTGTTCTGGCACACACCGATAACAACCGGCAGGCACTGGCTATAATCTACGACGGCTTCAAACCGGAAGGCATTACAGAGATCTGGAAAGATAAACATTTCATCTCTCCTCACCTGGGAAAGCTCAGTGCTATCGATGAAAACCTTGCCTCCCGGCTGCTTACGGAAGAGTGTTTCGAAAAACTCGGATTGGTAATACGTCCCATGGGCAAAAAGTGGAAAGAAAATACCACTGTAATGAACATAGAAATTGATGGAAATTCGGAAGTTATCAAAGTGAACGATGTTCGTTATTTTCCCAATGAATCTGGAAAGGAGAAGAAAGTTTCTATCGTCCTCGAAAAGGGTTTTTATATCAACGAAGAAAATCAGAACTTCAATTTCTCTA
>JACNIV010000254.1 GCA_014382915.1 Candidatus Cloacimonadota bacterium
CTTCATCTGTTATGGGAAGCCCATTGCCATCCAGGTTGCCATTGATCTTTGTGTAATATGCATCGGTTATCTGCTGACTGCTCTTTGCCCAGACTATGTGAAGATTATTTTCTTCATCGATATCCATGCGTGCAGACCAGACCTGATTATTCGCTTGGGTTAAGAAACTTTCATCGATCGCAATCGTACCATCCGATCGTAATTTCATATAGGAAAGCAGGTTGGAAGAACCCGTCCAATGCTGCCAGATAATATGAACATTGTTGTAGCTGTCACAGCATACCTGCGGTTTGTTCAATTGTTGGGAAGCATTATAGCATAGTGAAGCAGGAGTTGACCAGGAATCACCTCCGTCGTCAGAATAGGCATAGGTGATATCGTGCATATCCGCAGACCAGACGAGATAGATCCTGTGATTTGTATCGATCGCTATTCGTATCTCGTTCGTCCAGGCATTGGCTCCGGTAATAACAGTTTGATTATTTACAAGTATTGTTCCGTCAGCGTCAATCTTGGTGAAGAGTACATTACTACCACCGGCATTGGAAGCGATATAAGTGATATTATCGCTATCTACAACACCTTCAGGGTCGAGAGTAGGCTGACCGAGATAAACATTTTCTTCAGGATTATTCACAATTAACGGATTTCCGCCCGGTCCGTTCCAATCAAGATTTTCCTGAATAATATTACCATTATTATACAACTCATACATATCGAAATTTGAGTTTGGCGTCGAATATTCATACAGCTTAATTCCTGCATAAACTTTGTTCTGGGCATCTTTTCCCAGACGGGTATTCAACCACCAGTAATCGAAATTGACTGCCGACCAGACTAATTTCTCATCTACCCAGCCGATAAAAATATCTTCATCTGAAGTAACCTGAATTGTAACATCTCCATTCTCTATGTGAGTGATCGTAAAAGATGGTGGAATTGTATCACGAGATGAATATGCCCGAATATAGGCACTTTCTAAAGTAACTTGTGATGAATGATAACCTGTTTTGTTTCCCATTGCCGGATCGATTTGATCGGAAAAGCAAAATACGGAAAATAAAACTAACATAATTAAAAAATAAAATTTCAAGTTTAACATATTACCCTCCCTTTTCTTAATAATCATAATTATATAATTTTTAAAAGCATAAATGAAATTTGATAAAAGTCATTTTTTGTAAAGTTTTTTGTTTTTATCAATTTGTAAAACATCTATTTGTGGAATATAATAAAAAAAGCCACCGAATCTCTTCGGTGACTGTAAATAATTGTTATTTCTGTTACTTGAGTAAGATCATTTTCTTTGTGCATGTAAATTTTCCAGAATTCATCTTGTAGAAATAAATACCGGAAGTAACAGATTTGCCATTCTCATCCTTGCCGTTCCAAACAACCTGGTGTGTACCTGCATCCAACTTTTCATTTAGGAGTTTTCTCACCTTCTGCCCTTTTATATTGTAGATCACAAGCTCCGTGTTCTCCGTGCTCTCTGTGGTTGTAAAAGAGATTGTAGTGGTTGGATTAAACGGATTAGGATAGTTCTGATACAGTCGGGCTTTGGTAATCTCCGGAATGATCTGTTCATCAATATTTGTTACCGTATGATTGCATGTGAATATTACTTCCCTGGTTTCTCCTTCTGCCAGCGAGGGTTGTCCCTGATACCAGATATACATTAAAGCAAAGTTATCTTCAACCACAACCGCAATTGCGTCGGTATAAACAATTTGAATATCTTCTGCTTTCAAGGGCAGGATTATTGCTGGATGCCGCTCTCCCCATTTACTGGTAAAGCCGGGATTTCCTTCCCTGTTCATTGTGATTCTATAGGTTATGGTATCTTTTTCGGTTCCTTCATTTATTGTTAGTTCATTTGTAAATAGCGGTTCCATAAACACACCTTCATTGGACATCTTTATATCCATTCCCGGATCTCCATACAAAGCTGAACCGTTCAGATCGGGAGGACTTGCTCCGGGAGTCCCATTCAACATATCGAATTTCAGGGCTATGTTTGCCAGGAAATACGATTCCGCCCAGGTGTTACTTCTGGAAACTCTATAGAAATATGCTTTAGTGCCGCCATGCTGGTGTGAATTTGATCCTTCTCCAATCAAGTAACCTGTATATTGATAAGCTCCACCTGTATGAATCCAAGATGGTGCCATACATCCACCATTTAATATCTGGCCAATATCGCAGTTTCCGAGTCCAAAATATATCTTCGGATTATCGGAATCTATGTTAATGTCAGGTCCACTGTACGGATCTCCATAAGCCTGTCCGTTGCTGGAGCGGAAAAATCCTTCCAATCCTGAAGTGGGATAGTGCAATTGCCACTGGTTGTAATTCCCGTGTCCACTGGTTACAAATATTTCCACCGGATCATAATTAAAAATGTCAACACCTTCATTTACCATTGTAACCAGCCATTCGGTTCTATCCGTAGGTCCGTCATTGAATTCAACGACATCAAGAGCATCGGGATATTTCACGAAATATTGGTTGTAAGTAGCTTCGCTTGTAGATATTCCCTGAGTGTAATAATTCACATTACAGGAAGTAGTTCCGCCAATACAGGTTTTTACTTCAAATCCGGTGGGACCTGTTACCAGATTCAGTGCATCCTGAGCATTATATCCCGTGATGATTCCCCACACTGCATCGCAATATGCATCATCATCCAATGCTCTGGTAAAAGGCCAGACATAACTCTGAATAAAACTAGGTGATGCTGTTGGTACATCACAGACGAATCCCATATGACTCGGATAATACTGAGCAACTTCACTCTGAACTTCGTTCAATGAAGTTTCCCAGATGAAAAGCTGCCCGCCATAGCGTGCCAGAAGTGCATCTGCAACCGCCTGCCATTCCGGGTCGTTATAAGTTGATTGTTTGATGATAACCGCATAAGTCAATGGTGGTGGCTCCACATAACTAATTATGAACGTTCCATCTGAAATATCCTCAATAAAATTATTGGACGCATCGAATACTTTTACTTTTATCAGGCATTCTTCTGATGGTGTATTGGGAACCTGCCAGGAAAAGTTTTGCGGATTTCCAGTGT
>JACNIV010000255.1 GCA_014382915.1 Candidatus Cloacimonadota bacterium
TCCCGAATACGATGGGATATCTGGAAAGCCAGCCAAGGTTCTTTGAGAATCGGAAGATATAGAGTGAACCCATGAGAGCCGGGATGAGTATTATTAATTTCATCTCAACGAATATCTTTCTGTAAACAAATGGAATAAATGCATTCTCATAAATAAGAGGAATGGCATATCCCATCGTAACACCAATAAATACAGCTTCTGCAAATTTATAGAAAGGATTGTCTTTATACAGGAATGAAAATATGCTTAGTGTAAAGAATGCCGCAACGAAATTGCTAATAGTTTCTAATGACATGTTTCCTCCTCTTTATGCTTTTTTCTTTTTTTTACTGGAGAAATAACCGATATTTCCCAGTATAATAAAGACAATTATCATTATGTGAGCAACGGTTTGGGCATTCATGCCGATACGAGCGGTTTTATAGTTACGATTTTTTATATCAGATAATTTTATCCAGCTTACTTTAAGGACTTCTTTGCTGAATTCACGTGGTGCAGGTTGCAGAATACCCTCGGCATCCGGTTCTTTATGTGTAGCAAAGATATCCACCAGTTTCTCGTATTCAGCTGCTCCTTTCAAACCGCTCAACATACCGATCAATTGACCTGTTTGCAGGTAGGGATAATTATCGGCAGCCATCACAGCAGTAATTCCAGCAGCCACATTTGCTCCGAACCTTGCTCTTGCATAGGTTATCCAGGAATAAACAGCAGCAGAAGCGGCAAAGTCGACCACCAGGTTCATTTCATTGTAGTTCTTGATCTCTTTCATTATCTCCAGGTTAGAAATTTTTCTGCCTTCATCATCTATATCCACGGCTTCCGCAATATCATCTCCCATGCCCAGTAGTATGGGAAGGAAGAGTCCCCAGGGTTTATATCCAAAATTACAGTAGTCGATACCGGATTGAACGTTGTATTCTTCTTTTGCGGTCTGGAGGGCATAATCCATCAAAGGTTTGGCAGCCGGCATGAAGCAGATCGTGAAGACCTGTATTTTTCGTTCAAAACAGTGCCTTAAAATGGCTACTTCCATCGGGAAAAGTTCTGCCATTGTCGAAGCATCATGTGAGAAACACATCAGGATGGCTCTATCTTTTCTACCTGCAAAAGAATCGATCTTTTTATAAACATTCTCTGTAGGAACGGTTACATACGTTTTTGAATTGAAAGGTATGATAAGTGGAATAATTATAGCCAGGGCAACCACAATGTAAATATAACGTCTATCCAGAACCTGCATTTTATCGAAAAAGCTCATTTTTTCTTTTGCCATATTAATCACCTCCACCCAGGTATGTACGTTCAATGCCAAGCAGGATCTTAAGCGATGTGGCCGTCATACCGAGACCCACACCGAGAGCAATTCCTCTTTTAGCAGCAAGGTTTGGAACGTTGAGTATCCAGTCGGAAGCTTCTGGTATCCACCTGGATATCTTTATGCCAATGGGAACTTGACCCAGCATAACAACGATGGCTGCAATAAGCAGCACGGTGGCTTCAATAGAACGTGCACGAAATGCCTTGTAAGCAGCAGAAGCAATGTAAAATGCCAGAAGAGAGAACATTGTTGCACCCATCGGCATCTGCACATTCTTGAAAAGCCACATGAATGGTGTTCCTTCCTGGGTTCCCCAGATAAAACCGATAGTACCGGTTCCAACCAATGCGATCAAGGTTATCAAACTGTATTGCCAGTTTGGAACTTTTCGTTTTATTTTTGTTGTGTGAACCATAAAAAGGCTCATAATTCCCAATAGAACCATGAAAGGTGAAATGGCTTTTATCCAGGTCTGATACCAGTCGTAAAATTCGATCGAGACCTTGTGAGGAACAAAGGTGTGTATGGCAAACATGAAACCAAGTATTATTACTATAAGTAGTGGTATTTGTCTTTTCATTTATCCTCCTATTTCTCCGGAAATGCATTGATCAGGAACGTCAGATGCGAAGTGGAAAACGCTGTTCCGGCGATAATAAAAATCAAGATTAAAAACTTGAAATAATCTACAGCTTTCAATGTACCCAGTTGGAGCGGCTCTCTTGCCAGATAAGCAGATGCGGCATATAATTCTTCACCGATCAGAGTGTAGTCGCAGGTTGTGATGAAGAAAGGTATTTGCGTTACTGCATCTGTACCAGCTATCTGGATCGCACCGGTTGTACTACCTGTTTCTGTCATCAGAAGAGCTTCTGCCCAGAACATTCCCATATAGAAATTGGTTGCTGTTTTCTCACGCACCATAATACCATTTACACCGGCAACGAATGCGAACTGAGCGTCAGTGATGAAGAACACACTGCTCTTGTCAAACGTATCGGGTCTTCCTGCTTCGTAATGCGCTTCTTTCACTATTTCCTGAGCTATTGGCAAAACCAGGTAATCACGACAGGGAACAAGGATCTTTGTATCATATTCTGCTGCTTTTTTTGCCACTTTTCCCAGGATCGCAAGACCTGCCAGGGTTGCCACATCAGTGATACCGGAAAGTCCCGGAACGAACAGGATTGGTTTTCCCATTTCTGTTGCACGACCGATCGCATTATCGATCTCTTCGATTCCTGCTATCGGACGAACAAAAAGATCATGACCTTTCTTTGCTTTGCCAATCAATATATAGACTAATAAACCAAAAAGAAGAGTGGCAATAAGTGTCGGCAGCATTGTATTTTTAAAGAGATTAGAACGAGGATAGAAATGGTCTTTTCCGAAACCGGAAAAGAATGCTGCATATTTATCCTTCTTATCGATTGATTTAACGCTTGGTTTGATGTAAATTTCGGATTCTGTAAAATGTCCCTTTCCGTCTGTTTTAATAATTTTATAAGAGAACGTATTCTTGGCATAATGGCGTGCTTTATCCAGAAATTTAAGTCTCTTTCTGGGGTTTTTATAACTGTCGGCTTTTTTCAGGAGTGGTGTTGTAGTTATCAGCTCAATCTGCTTTTCGTAATATTCAATAGCTTCGTCTGCTTCTTTCAGTTCCTCTTCGGTTTGCAGAGTATCTTTGCTGGATGTATATTTGGCAATTTCATCTCTATTTGAAAGCAGTTCTTTTAAGTCAAGGCTGCCAAT
>JACNIV010000256.1 GCA_014382915.1 Candidatus Cloacimonadota bacterium
TAGTGAATACACCAAAGGAAAATTTCTTGATGAAGCTTTGTTTAAACTCGGTTTGCTTTATTTCAGGGGAAAGGATTATACAGAAGCTTTATCTAAATTCGATATGGTTTTGAAAGAACATCCATATTCCGATAAAGCAGGAATGTGCAATTACTATATTGGTGAAATCAACTTCTTTCAATCCAGTTACAACACAGCATTGAAATACTATGTGCAAGCTCTGGAAGGTAAAAGTGATGCAGGATATACCTGGGAACGGATAGCTCGGATCTACCTGGAGCAAGGCAAATTTGATGATGCGCTAAGTTCTCTGGAAAACATTCCTGAACTGCCAAAATATGCATTTGATAAACTCCTGTTGAAAGGTAATATTTATTTTGCAACCAGGGAATATGATAAAGCTCTCAAAACATTTTCGTTTGCAGAAGACAAATCAAATAATTCGCAGGAAACCGAACTTGCTGTTTCCCGCCAGGCCTGGACTCTATATCAGTTAAAACGTTTCGACCAGGCATCTCAATTATACAGTAAACTTTCGGGAACAACCTCTTCTCCGGAAAAGTATATTTTTAAAGCTGCCACTGCTGCTTTTAGCGCAGAAGACTATCTTCGAGCCATCGATTTCTTCAGACAATATGAAAATAGTTTTTCCAGCGGAGAAAATTATCATGTTGTACTGCTTGGTATTGCCGATTCTTATTATAACCTGGGAGATTATGTTCAGGCTGCAGATTATTATGGAAAATTATTAACACCCACTTCCGATGATAAATTGCTGAATAATGCTTTAAATGGATTGAGATGGTCTGCCGAACAAAACGAAATTGTTGATTTCCTGGGAATACTGGATGATTTGCTGGAACAGAGTAATGAAAAAGATTTCCGGGTACGGCTTCTGGACAGGAAAATTTATTTTGAATATAAAAAAGAACAATGGCAGGATGTGATTTCCACTTGTAAGGAACTTGAAATTCTGTCTCCCGGCTATCAGAAAATAAATGAACTGAAACTTCTGAAAGCTCTCAGTTTTGTTGAATTGAAACAATTTGATAAAGCAGAAGAGGTATACAGCGAATTGCAGTCAACCAAAAATGCCCCTGAAGTTCTACTGAATTGGGCAAAGCTTCATCTCTTGAAAGGTGATAAACCAGCAGCGGTGAAAAAGCTGCGTAAAGCTTCCATGATATCAAGGCGAACTGAGCTCTGGTTGCTGCTATTGGAATTGGAACTTGAGTTGGAAGACAGGTTATTTTCTAACGACTTTGCCAAATATACCGAGTTTGCTGAAGGGGAGAACAAACAGCTTGCCGAGCTTCTTTACATGGAATGGCAGATCAATCAGGCGGATTACGACAGCGGTAAAGATAAATTGAATGAATTATTGAAAAGCAAATTTAAAACTGTTAAAGCAAAAGCTCAGTTTATAAAAGGGTATGCATTGTTTAAACAAGAGCAATATGATAAGGCAATACCTGAGCTTCTCAGAGTAAGATACCTCTATCCGGAAATGGTGAAAACCAGGAACAAAGCAGAATTCTACGCCTGTATAGGGTATATTCATTCAAACAGAATGGAAGAAGCAAAGCAGCTCTATGAAACGATAGCAAAAGATATTTCCAGCGAGGAACGGCAAAAGATCGAATCTATGTTGGAAGAGGGGGCAGAGCAATGAAAAATATATTGATCGCTCTCATTCTTTTACTTGGTTTCTGCTTGTATGCTCAGGATACGGATAACACTCCTCTGGATCTGGGTGATGTTCATATCTATGGAGAAACATACATCCCTTCCGATACCACCGGTATGTATAGAGATATAACTCAATACTACGCTGTTTCCACCAGTAATTTTGAGTATAAACCATATTTTTCTTTTGTGGATATTCCTTTCCCGAAACCGGAATTTGTTCCACGAATAGCTGCCATCCAGTTTAAGGGTGGAAATAATTATTGTGGTGATTTCAAGGGAAGTTATCATGCCAATAACATCCTGAAATTAACATCTAAATTCAGTTATAAGAACTGGAAAGAGAACTGGCAAAACACCAGCTTCATGTTTGGCTGGCAACCCGAAGTTTTGAATTCCGACTTGAATATCAATTTCCAGCAGAACGTTTATAAGTTCAATGATGCTAAAACGGAAATTACTGGTTTCGGTTTTAACTGGCAAAATATAAATACCCTTTTTCCCAATGAAAATGCTGCAGAAATAAATTTTACTTTGGGCATTAACAAACTAATCCAGGAAGATGGAACTTCCAATGCAGAAAACGACTTTTATTTCAAATCAATTATAGCCCATAAAACCAGATTTGCACTGGTCAATTTTTCAGGGAATTACCTGCGTAACTCATTCTGCGGAGAGCTTTCAGTATCTTCAGATTGGCAGCCTTATGTGGAGTCTGCAGGATTGTGGCTGGGAGCATCTAATAAATCTCACATCTGTCCTTCACTTATTCTTAATAAAAAGTTTGATCTGCTACCGGAATTCTATCTGAGTATAATAAATCAACCCCGGCTGTTTACCCGCTCTCAACTCGATCTTCTTGATCTGGATAATTACCTGGATATCGATCCTGACAAGAGACATGCCATGCGTCCTCTCGATTTGAAAATTACAGCAGGAATTAACTGGATCGCCGATCTTGCCATGTACTATAATCCGCTCATTGAGATCGACCACGCTGAATTCCTGCCGCAAGCGGGAGAATCGATTCACCAGTTAGAATATGATAACATTGCCTTACAAAAGGTAGGGGCAACAGTTTCATTAAAATCCGGCAGATT
The DNA here is from genome assembly GCA_014382915.1 of Candidatus Cloacimonadota bacterium. Taxonomy (GTDB): domain Bacteria; phylum Cloacimonadota; class Cloacimonadia; order Cloacimonadales; family TCS61; genus JACNIV01. The sequence goes on from JACNIV010000256.1 coordinate 2,787, forward strand.
GCTGGTAAAAGAAAACTTTGAATACACAACTTCAGCAAACTATATCTATAAAGATCAGTTAATTCCTTACCTGGCAGAACTACAGAATAAAGCAGCCGTTTTGTATTCCAATGAACCTATAAAAACAGAATTGGAACTGAGCTTTATTAGTGGCAGGAAAGATGAAAATAAAGATGAACTGGATGATGTTCTGCTTCTTAACTTTAATAGCAGCTATCGTTTTCGTGAGAATATTCAGGTTTTATTTGAAATCGAAAACCTACTGGATGCAGAGTACAAGCAATTCAGCA
>JACNIV010000257.1:0-3145 GCA_014382915.1 Candidatus Cloacimonadota bacterium
CAAAATAAACTATACTTTATATATAATTGGTTACATCACAATATTCAGTATCAATTTAGTTTTTTCTTGACTCAAAAAAAACCAAAATTTTTCTCGCTGTGTTGTGCAGAAGTGGTGAAATTGGTAGACACGCTAGGTTCAGGGTCTAGTGGGCATTATGCCTGTGGGGGTTCGAGTCCCCCCTTCTGCACCATTTTTATTTATAGATATAATATTGCAGATCGATTTCTTCCATTTCGTTTCGAGGAATGGTTACAAGCCAGTTAATTAAAGATTCAAAAGCAGTTTTGTAATCTGTATTTAATTGAAAATTAATGGGTTTCTTTGTCGCTATGATTTTTACTATTTCCGTATCTTCTTCTTTTTCGAGTAAAAGAACTAATTCATACGATACTTTGTTTATTTTGTCAGCTTCGTTTGGCAAAAGAAATTCTTGATTGGCTTTTATGAAATTATCTCTTCTAAATTTGTTTGGAAAAATTGTGGCTACGTTTTCATCTGACATTATATTGAAGATAGTTAGATAGCAATCAATCGAAGGAATTACTGATAATTGGAGACATTCGCCTTCTTTGAAATACTCTTTATTCAACTCAGCTTGCACATTAAAATTCTGGTCTTTTTCTCCACTTTGTTTTCCAACTTTAACTTTTAATGTAATAATTTTGTACATCGAATTTCCGGATAATTCAGTTTTCTCGTTTAATATCTCTTTTTTAAGTATAATTCCTTGTGAAGTCTGATTTGTTAATTTAGAGAAATGATCTATATGGATATCACCCTTATTTTCAGCTTGAATATATGAAGTTCGTCCGGTTACTTCAATCCCGCTGAAATATTCTATTGCTGCTTTATATGCTTTTTCCAATGCAATATCTTTTGCCTGTTCTGGAGTGATGTTTTCAATTATTGCTGTAGCTGTTACTTCAAACCATTCATTACCAAGTTCTTTTAATATTGGTTGTAATGGAATTGAATTTTCACAAAAAATTATAGAGACAATAAAAACAAAAGAAACAATATAAAAAGATATTTTTTTATTCATATTCAATCAAAACCCTATCCTTATCCTGCCCGAATATTTGAGGATGCTGTTCAAAACCGTGAATACGACGAGAGTAGTAGGGAACACCTTCTGTTTTATCAGACACATATCGATATATTTCAGCAAAGGTGAGTTTATTATCTTTGTCATAATCTGCATTTTTATTATGTATCGCTTTTAAAAAGAAATATGTAAACATACTATGCTTCTTTTCATTGTACCAGGTTGATACTTCTGTATCTTTTGAACTTGTTAATACTATTCCATTATCTAATATAATAAGAGGATTTTCAACTTTAATAACAACAGGTGATATATTCTCATAAATATTTACACCGGAAAAACAAGCATCTAAAATTATTGTAATAGATTTAGCAGGAATTTTTGAGAGATTACTATAAAATGTATCTAAAAGATATCCTTGAAGTTCAACATAATTGGGATCACATTCAACAGGAACAAAATAGCCTTTATTATCTTTCAAACCAGGTGCACCGTGACCGGAATAAAATACGAATACATCTGAAATATTCTCCTTAACGGTATTGTATAATTGCCCTTTATAATTTTCTTTTGTTCCGAAAAGTAATTCAAAATCACCTTTTGAAATATCTTCATTATAAAAGATATTACCCCGTTTAAATCCCAATGTTTTTTGCAAATATTCTTTTACTAATTTTGCATCATTAATAGCAAATTCCACATCTTTAATTTTTTGATAATCACAATTGCCAATTATCACAGCGATTGCATTATTATTTGAATTTACTGTTTTTGGAATATCTTCATTAATTTTATACTCATCTATCTCGGATATTTCTTGAGTTTCATCTTCAATCAGTTCTTCCCAATTTATGGGTTCAAAAGTAAATGTAAATTCTGTTACAGAATCATAGGTTACTATAACTTGACTGTCATAGAGAAAAGTCTTATTATCAATAGGATTACGAAACTCAACAGAAGCTAAAACCCACTTTCCTTTATTATAAATAATTTTTGGATTATTAATACCTATTATATCAATATTCTTTTTAAAGCTGGGCGCATAATCAATAGGTACATTTAAAATAATTTCATCAGCTACAGGAATTTCTAATTTAAACGTTTCGCTATCAGCATCATATGAACCCGATATTTCTATATACCAGTCAATTTTTTCTTCATATTTATTTTTATAGTATGATATTGCTTCAGTTGTAAGTTTATTTATCATTTCAAGTCTTTTTTCCATCCTTTTTAAATAATCTGATGTCTTTTCAAATTCATCTTTAATTTGCCATTTATTTATAGCTTTTTGCACATAATTCTCGATTTTCTCAGTTATTGTTGGTAGTTCCCAGATTATAACAGTATTATCCCCTGAACCAGAAGCTAAATATGAACCGTCAAGACTGAAAGCTATTGAACGATAATCATTAGTATACCCTTTTAGATTTTGAATTTCTGAAAATTTTTTATTTGATAATTCCCAGATTTTTACAGTATTATCCCCTGAACCAGAAGCTAAATATTCACCATCAGAACTAAAAGCTACTGAACGAACATCATTCATATGCCCTTTTAATGTTTGAATTTCTGAAAATTTATTATTTGATAATTCCCAGATTTTTACAGTATTATCACAAGAACCAGAAGCTAAATATCTACCGTCAGGACTGATAGCTATTGAATTAACATAACTGCTATGACCTTTTAAAAGTTGAATTTCTGAAAATTTTTTATTTGATAATTCCCAGATTTTTACAGTATTATCCCAAGAACCAGAAGCTAAATATTTGCCGTTAGAACTAAAAGCTACTGAACGAACATCATTAGTATGTCCTTTTAATGTTTGAATTTCCCTAAATTTACTCTTTGATAATTCCCAGATTTTAATTGTATTATCCCGAGAACCCGAAGCTAAATATGTACCATCAGTACTGAAAGCTAATGAATAAACCGCATAACTATGAGCTTTTAAAGTTTGAATTTCCCTGAAGTTACTATATGCTAATTCCCAGATTTTTACAGTATTATCCCAAGAACCAGAAGCTAAATATATGCCGTCAGAACTAAAAGCTACTGAACGAACATCATTCATATGCCCTTTTAATGTTTGAA
>JACNIV010000257.1:3232-15639 GCA_014382915.1 Candidatus Cloacimonadota bacterium
ATTTTTACAGTATTATCACAAGAACCAGAAGCTAAATATCTACCGTCAGGACTGAAAGCTATTGAACTAACAGGACTGCTATGACCTTTTAAAATTTGAATTACTGCAAATCCTAAATTCTGAGATAATAAAAGTACATTTATGATAAAGAAAAGTAATATGAAGAATATTTTTTTTTTCATAATATACTCCTTATTTTTTGGAAAAATTTCATTTTAGAAAAAGTTTTATTCTCTAATTTATGTCAATTGAAAAATTTTATACAATATATTTAGGGAAGGCTGAACCTTTCCCAAATACACTAATTTTTTATTTAATTTTCCATTACATTAGTAAAATTACCTTCAATTTAGATAAGATGTTCGATCAGTATCTTTATACCAATTCCTATTAATATTATACCGCCAATGATCTCGATCTTATTTTCAAAAAATGAACCTGTTCTTGCACCAATGTAAACACCGGCAAAAGAGAGAAGGAAGGTAATTACTCCAATTATAATCACGGGTTCTATTATCGTTACATTTAAGAATGAAAAACTAAGCCCCACTGCCAGTGCATCGATGCTGGTAGCAATTGCCAATATAAACAGGATCATCAGGTTGCGGGGATCGGTCTTCTTTTCTGCTTCTTTCAGAACAGTCGATTCATAGATCATCTTACCACCGATAAATGCCAGCAGCCCAAAAGCAATCCAATGATCGAAAGCTGCAATATAAGAACTGAAACTGTTGCCTGCCAGCCAACCCAGAAGAGGCATCAATGCCTGAAATCCACCAAAGAAAAATGCTACACGGAAAGCATAACGTAATCGAACTTTTTTTAGTGTAACTCCGCTGGCAATGGATACAGCAAAGGCGTCCATAGCTAATCCCAATGCGATAAAAATAATCGTTATTAAATCCATTTAAACTCCGAGAACAAAATTTAGGATAGAAAATAAATAGTAAATGATTTTATCCAAATTTGAATATTTTCGTCAAATAACCAAAAAGGACAGCTCCAGCCTTCGTACAACTTCGGCTTGGCAAGCAATAACTGTCCTTACAATTTATCTTTCTACGTTCTCGACTCATACTCTCCGGTAACTGCCGGATCGTTACGAGTCAAGTCCGCAATTGTAAGAATTCTTGCGAAGATTAAATGTTAACAAAAAGGGCGATTCGTGAATCGCGCCTACATATAAATTTGCTAATTGCTAACAGACTAATGGCTAACCAGCTACTTAGCTACAATGCTCACCAGTTTCTTGGGCACTACAATTATCTTTTTAACTTCTTTTCCTTCCAGGTGCTTTTTCACGTTCTCAATTTCCAGTGCCAGTTTTTTAATCTCTTCCTGAGAAGTATCTACCGGGACTTCCAATTTTCCACGAATTTTTCCCATGATCTGAACAACATAAGTAATTTCATCTTTAAACAGATATTCAGGATTATATTCTGGAATTCCAAATTCATGAACCAGATTTTCTTTTCCGATCAACTTCCACAATTCTTCCGAAATATGAGGTGCGAAGAAATAGAGCAACCTGGGAATAAAAGCGCAAGCTTCAGCATAAACTGCTTTGTCCGTATCATTCAATTTTTCAGGTTCAGTAATTCCATAAATGTTATTCAGATGCTCCATAATGGCAGCGATAGCCGTGTTGAACTGCATCCTGTTTTCAATATCATCCAGCACCTTCTTGATAGTGTGATGCGTGCTGTATCTGAGCTCTTTAATTTCTGAAGAAATACTTTGTGTTCCTTCGCGTTCCTTCGTGGCCACATTTTCCTTTATCAATTCCAGGTTTTCTTCAAACAATCTCCACACACGATTCAGGAAACGAAATGCTCCTTTCACGCCTTCATCGCTCCATTCCACATCCTTTTCGGGAGGTGAAGCGAACAGCATGAAAACTCTCACGGTATCAGCGCCATAACGGTCTATGATATATTGCGGATCGATTGTATTTCCTTTTGATTTGCTCATCTTGGCACCGTCTTTGATAACCATTCCCTGCGTAAGCAAGCGGGCAAACGGTTCATCAGAACTTACCATCCCGATATCACGCATGAATTTGTGAAAGAACCGCGCATACATCAGGTGCATCACAGCATGCTCGATGCCTCCGATGTATTGATCTACCGGCAGCCAGTAATCTGCTTTTTTTTTATCGAATGGGACTTTATCGTTTTTCGCATCGGCATAGCGGGCAAAATACCAGGAACTATCCACAAAAGTATCCATGGTATCTGTTTCTCTTGTAGCACCACCACCACATTCAGGACAGGTCGTATTCATCCATTCTTTGGCAGAAAGCAGAGGATTCTGCGTTGTTTTGCCCAGTTGGACATCTTCCGGCAGTTTCACAGGCAAGTCTTCATCGGGAACAAGCACAGTTCCGCAATGTTCACAATATACGATTGGGATCGGAGTTCCCCAATATCTTTGACGTGAGATCCCCCAATCTCTTAATTTATATGTTATTGTGTGTTTTCCGGTTTTCTGCTCGGTCATCCAGTCAGTGATAGCTTTTTGTGAAGCAACACTTTCCATTCCATCAAATTGAGCGGAATTAACCAGTATTCCGGGTTCGATATATGCTTCGGTCATTTCTTCCAGAATCAAACTTTTTTCAGAATTCTGGATAACGATCTTTATTGGGATTTCATATTTTTTAGCAAATTCAAAATCCCTCTGATCATGAGCGGGAACAGCCATCACAGCACCGGTTCCGTAATCCATCAACACATAGTTCGTAACCCATATCTGGACTTTTTCACCATTAACAGGATTAAGCGCATATCTGCCGGTGAATATTCCTTCTTTAGTAGTATCTTCTGAAGTTCTGGTAATTTTATCCTCATTCATAACCTTTTCACAGAATTTCGTTAATTTGGAATCTTCCGGTTCATCTTCCAGCCATTTTATCATCAGAGGATGTTCAGGTGGAAGTGCCATAAAAGTGCATCCGAAAATCGTATCGGGTCGTGTAGTAAAGACCTTGATGATATCATCGGAATCTTTTAGTTTGAACCACATTTCTGTTCCAAAACTTTTCCCGATCCAGTTCGTCTGCATGGTTTTCACACGCTCGGGCCAATTTATAACTTTGGAAAAATCCAGCAGTTCTTCAGCATATTCCGTTATTTTGAAAAACCACTGTTCCAATTCTTTTTGACGAACAACCGTCTCACAACGCCAACATTTTCCATCCTCTACCTGCTCATTTGCCAGCACGGTCTGACAGTCATCACACCAGTTCACAAAAGATTTTTTTTTATAAACCAGCCCTTTTTCATACATTCTCTTGAAAAGCCATTGTCCCCACCTGTAATAATCCGAATGGCAGGTACTTACTTCACGTTCCCAATCTAAACCGAAGCCAATAGCATCAAACTGATTCCGCATAATATCGATATTCTCGTCCGTTGTTACCCTGGGATGAGAGTTATTCTCTATTGCACAATTTTCCGCGGGCAGTCCGAACGAATCATAACCCATCGGCTGCATCACATTGTAGCCCTGCATTATCTTGTAACGCGAGATAGCATCTGCGATGGAATAATTGGAAACATGCCCCATGTGCAGCGCTCCAGAGGGATATGGGAACATGGAAAGAACATAATATTTGGGCTTTTTAGAAAAATCTTCGGCATCGAATATTTTCTTCTCTGCCCAGATCTTTTGCCACTTTTTTTCTATTTTTTCAAAAGGATATTCCATAAACATACTCCTGTTGTGATATTTTTCTGCTTTGATATGAAAAACAATTTGTTTTTATCCCCGAAAGGGGAGTAAAAGGATATGATCAGAGAAAACCAATTGTTCTTGTCTTTTCCATTCGTATGAAGAATTTTTCTTTGTCATCATAATTTCCTTTCCCTAAATTCTATTGCCAGTTTTGAAAGGAAACTTTTTTGGTCAAATGTTTTTTGAACCAAGAAAAAACTTGTTTAAATTATTTAAGTTCTAAAATTTGGATATATTAAATAGGAGGAAAGATGAAAATTATTTCTTTTTTTAATCAAAGATTGAAGTCATTCACAATCTGGGATATTAAGTTAGCCCAACTGGCAGCTATGTTCGTTCTGATCATATTGATCAGGTTTATTCCACAGATAATTACTTTAAATATCTGGTGGTATATAGCAGGTTGCATCCTGTCTGCGATTCGTCCTATGTATGTTATGTTCCTGAAAAAAAATTAGGAACGGTAAGATTTTTTAACATGTTCACAAGTTGCACTTGTGAACATGATTTATTGGGAAGTTATACTTCCGGAAAACATTATAAAGTATATTGTCGCTTGTTCACAAGTTGTACTTGTGAACACACTTGAATTTGAAGCTGAGCTTCCTGGAGAATAATATGAAAAGCAGATACAAAGTGGTTGATCCTGAAGGTGTATATTTTGTATCATCAACAATTGTTGAATGGATTCCTGTTTTTATATCCGAATCATTGTTTGATATCATTATTAATTCTTTGAATTTCTGCAAGAAAGAAAAGGATTTGAAAATTTATGCTTATGTTATAATGCCAGAACATCTTCATATGATAGTATCTTCATGTAAACTGATTGAAATAATGAAATCATTTAAAAGGCACACTGCAAAAGCAATCCTCGAATATTATAAAACTACAAAAAAATATCAAATTCTTAATCAATTTTATTTTTATAAGAAAAGAAACAAAATTGAAAGCAATTATCAAGTTTGGCAGGAAGGATTTCACCCACAATTAATGAGTTCAATTGATATGATAGATCAGAAAATACAGTATATACATCTTAATCCTGTGAGAAAGGGATTTGTCAATAAGCCGGAAGATTGGAAATACAGTTCCGCATGTAATGTGGATTTTGATGGGAATGAGATTATTAAATTAGATAATTTGGATTTTGTATAAGTGAAACTTATCGTTCAATTGCGTTTACAAGTGCAACTTGTAAACGAGAGAAATGAAGGGATATGAGAATGTATGATGTAATAGTGATCGGAGGAGGAGCTGCCGGGCTGATGGCTGCGGGAACAGCAGTAAAACACGGTAGGAAAACTCTTCTCATTGAAAAGAATCCTGTATTGGGAAAGAAACTTCTGATCACAGGAAAAGGACGCTGCAACCTTACTAACTACTGCGATGTTCCCGAACTGATAGAAAATATTCCCAGGAATGGTAAATTCCTCATAAATGCCTTTCACAGGTTTTCCAGTGAAGATACTGTTTCTTTCTTTAACGATCTGGGATTGGCAACAAAGATCGAACGTGGCAACAGGGTTTTTCCTGCCAGTGATAAAGCTAAAGACGTTGTAGAAAGAATGATCAAATATACTATTGGGAATGGGGTGGAAGTGATCCACAATGCAGCCCGTGAAATAATGAAATTTGGAAACTTGTTTGCAGTTAAATTGATAAACGACGACGTGCTTCGCAGTGAGAAGATCATCATTGCAACAGGTGGTAAATCGTATCCCGGAACAGGTTCCACGGGGGACGGATATAAGTTTGCACGTCAATTGGGTCACAAAACTACCAGATTTAAACCTTCACTGGTTCCTATTGAAGCGAATGAGTTCCTGAAACCTTGCGAATGGTTGAAGACCTTCGCAATGGTTGAAGATCAAACCCTACACAATATCCATGAGGATACAACGACCCTTACGGAGGTTTCACAAGCTCAACCATCCGTAAGGTCTTATCATGTAACCGATCTGCAGGATCTTACCTTGAAAAATGTTGGAATTAGTCTGCTAAATAAAAATGGGAAAAAAGTATATAAAGATTTTGGAGAAATGCTATTCACTCATTTTGGTGTTTCGGGTCCGGTTATTCTCTCCGCATCTTCACACGTGAAAAAGATCGAAGAGCATACACTTGTTATCGACCTGAAACCTGCTCTCGATGAAGAGAAACTGGATCTGCGCCTGCAACGCGATTTCAAAGAGAATTCCAATAAAGAATTCCAGAATATTCTAAAAAATCTTTTACCTTCTAAGATGATACCTGTCTTCATTGAATTAAGCGGTATTCCAGCCAAAAGAAAAGCTCACCAGATAAATCGTGAAGAGCGCAAGCAAATTGGATTCCTGCTAAAAAATCTTACTATTAAGTTGGAGAAGTTCCGTCCCATAAAAGAAGCGATCATAACTTCCGGTGGGGTAGAAGTGAAGGAAATAAATCCTAAAACCATGGAATCAAAAATTGTATCTGGACTTTTCTTTGCTGGAGAAGTTATCGATGTGGATGGACACACAGGGGGTTTTAATCTACAGATAGCCTGGAGTACGGGCTTTGTGGCGGGGATGAGTTGTTGAAAGTATTTTAACCGCTAAGTTCGCAAAGAACGCGAAGAAAAACGTCGCAAATGTGGAATTAAATATTAATGTGTAATAGTTTCCCTGAATGAAATATGGATTTTTAAATTTGACATTATATTACTAAAAAGCAATTTAATGTCATCAAGGTTTGATCTTAAAATACTGAAACTGATCAGAGGAGGTTTAGATAAATGAATAATATTGAAAATATAAAAAAAATACTTATTAAAGTCTTGATGGAACATGAAGTGAAAAAAGCTGCTCTTTTTGGCTCAATAGTTCGAGGAGAAGAAACTGAAGATAGTGATATTGATCTGCTGATTGAATTCAAAGGCAGAAAAAGTTTATTTGACCTGGCGGGGCTAAAATTGGAGCTTCAGGAATTACTCAGGAGAAAGGTAGATGTAGTTACATATAAATCGCTCCACCCTCTATTAAAGGAAAGAATATTGAGTGAAGAAGAGGTGATCCTGTGAAAAAAGATCCAAAAATATTTATAGAGCATATTTTAGAATGTATTGAATTGATTGAGAAATATACAGAAAATAAAAAAGATGCTGACTTTTTTAATTCAATTCAACTTCAAGATTCTGTTATTCGCAGGATTGAGATCATCGGGGAAGCGGTAAAAAATATTCCTGGTGAAATTAAAGATACCTTCCCGGAAATTCCTTGGGAAAAGATAGCAGGTATGCGAGACATTCTAATTCATGAATATTTTGGAATAGATATTGAACTGACATTGGAAGTCGTCAAAAAAGAAATTCCAGATCTAAAGAAGAAAATGTTGAAAATTAGAGAAGATCTGAGATAGTAATAATATTTTAAATTTAGAAACCAAAACAATCTGCAGATAGCCTGGAGTACTGGCTTTGTGGCGGGAAGTAGCGTATAAAAACAACGAACAAAAACGAACTATAAATAATTTCTCAAAAGAGTTAGACAATCACAGTCTTCAATTACTAAATCAGGATTATCAATTTTATGTGTTTTCGAAAAGTATGATTTTATTTTCAAAATCTCTTTTTTCGTAAAACCATAAGCTGTTCCATAGATTTTTTGATTAGCATTAATATTATCTACTATATTTAAAACTTCCATATTTTCGTTAGCATACCCAAAACCAAGAAAGAAAATCCTTTTTGCAGCTTTTATTGATATCATTATATCATGTAAACAAGGTGTATTTCTTTGATTATAAATGACTTTAATATTCTTACTGAAATTACTGACATTATATTTCCAATTCTCATCTCTATATGATAAAAATTGATTAAATCCTTGCCAAGGTAGTGTTACAACTTGCCCATAGACATGATTTATTGGTATCTTTTTTAATTCATCTGCAATTTTTGTGGGATTTATATCAGTAAACGAATTTTTAAAAGATTCGAATAAATAATTCTCCAATGCTCTATCATAATTGAAAATTATAAAAGAAAAAGTTCTTTCTAAATACTCATAATCATTTGATTTTAGTAATTCTTTTGTTAATCTATCATATAATTCACTATACCAATCAAATTCATCATTTTTTAATTCCTCAGGATTATTACTTTGTTCTTCAGATTTCAATATGTAATATGTTATTGAAAACTTACCAAAGAATTCAAAATTAGGGTTTCGTGTTAAAAAAAGATCTATTGATTTATTGTTTGATTTAGCGAAAGTACGTGTAAATTCTACAATATTATCATAGAAAGATGTTTTTTTTTGAATTAAGCTATCTGATATTAAATCTTCAATTAAATTATTACAAATTTTATATCTAAGTTCTTTGCCTGTTGGATAACCATAAGGTCTACTTGCACCGGCACCTAAAATAAAAACTGTTTCTTCAGTTATCATTTCTCCTCCAAATTATTTTCAAGTCTTTGTTATTCGTTTTAAACCAAGAAGTAAAGCTAAAAGAAAATCCACGAGATTCTTCGTAAGTAAAGCTTTAAGAATCCTCAGAATGACAGTTTTACTTTATGTTCGCTTTTGTTAGTCGGGTTCGTTGCCAAAATATCCTCTAATAAACAAACACCACACCGCTGGTGGGGAAGACTTTATTTAGGAGCAGGAATTTCCAAATCTTTACATATTTTCTTAGCCAAAAAGTCATTTATTTCTCGGTGTCTTGGAATTGTTGTGCTTTTCAGCTTTTTACGGTTAATATAAACAGTATGCTTTTTACCTTCTCTGAGAAATTTACAACCATTCTTATCTAAATACTTCAGCAGGTCTTTTCTTTTCATAAAGTTGCGATTTTAAATTTCTCATGTGAGAATTTCTGGCCTGATATCATTTCTTCAGACATCACTTTGTTTGCTTCCAGAACAAGCTGTACTGCTTCCTTTAGGTTCTCTTTTAATTCACTCAGAGTTTTTGCCTGTGAATTCGCTCCGGGTAATTCTTCGATAAAGCCGATATAACCTTCAGGTACTTTTTTATAGACCATGGTAAATGCCATTTTGCACTCCTTAATTAATTCACATGTAACAAATTATTGAGAATAAAACTGTGTCAACTTAGAAATCAAATTCTTTTAACCCTCTTGCTATTCTCCCTTCTCAGTGCGAACATGAGAAACGAGAAGTAAAGCTGAAAGATAATCCACGAGATTCTTCGTAAGCAAAGCTAATAAAAATCCTCAGAAAGACATTTTTTTCACTTTGCCCTTTGCTCAATGCCCTCTGCTAATAAACAAACACCACACCGCTGGTGGGGAAGACCCATTCATCGGGTTGAGATGAAATCATGATACTTCCTTTGTTTTCTTTTATCTGCGGGAATTTGCTTCTGCTGGAGAAGATCGGTACAGCTTCCACGTTTTTCAGTACATTTCCATAAACAAAGCTTATCTCCACACCCTGGGTCATTTCGATAAGGTAAACCGAAAGCTGATGCGAATCTTTGGGATAGAAGGTCTGGGTGGAAATGGAGAATTCTACTTCTTTGCCAACCAGTTCTTGCAACTGCGGATGATGACAGCGGATCTCCAGGCAGCCATCTTTCAGCTTCATTTCGTGATAAAGTTCAATGTCGTTTATCTTTGCAGATGTTACATCGAAGAGGTTCGCTTCCAGTTTGTTATCCAGCAGCCAGCGGTATTCCACATCTTTGCGGAGGAAGTATTTTTCCAGAAGTTTTTCGCTGTTGGCACAGGCTACGTAGAAATGATCGTTCTGAAGCTGTTTGGTGAATGTGAGGGTTGTGTTAGTGAGGTAGTAACCTTTTAACCCCCTTTTGTTCCCCCTTAAAAAGGGGGATAAAACGGAATTGTCTAATTCCTTGGAATTTCCCCTTGAAAAGGGGGATAAAGTGGAATCTTTGAATTCTATTGTATGTTTAAAATTTCGACGGTAATGTATATCCCGGTCACGTTCTGTGAAGAATCTTTTTAAAATATCCGAATATATCAGGTTAGATATCTCCTTGCTTTGAAGACGTTGTTCTATTGCAGTCTCGATGACGGTGTTCAATTTATCATCTGAATAATCGGAGCTGACAAAATCACGGCGTAGAAGCGGGGAAGAGGCGATCATTTTTCCATTCTCAAAATGGTATCTCTTGGCTCTTCTTCCCACCTGGCAGAGAATTTCATAACTGGAACCGTTGTAGAGTGAAGTAAGGTTCTCTGCTTTGATGGCATCGTGTTCATTTCCCAGCAGAACAACTTCATCTTCCACATTTACGTTCAATTCAGTAACATCCACCGCTATCATATCCATACTTATTTTACCAATAACACCGCAAAGCTTATCCTTTATCAGCACTTTTCCCTTATTGGAAAGCATGAAGTCGTAGCCATCTGCATAACCCACTGGCAGGATGGCATATTTCATTTTCCCCGGTGCAGTGTAGGATCTATTGTATCCGATGGATTCTCCTTTTTCTGCTGTTTTTATCTGTCCGATGCGTGATTTGAAAGTCATAACAGGTTTCAGAGAGATTTTATTTTTTAAGGATGGATCAGTATAAACACCGTAGGAAAGAAGACCCAATCGAACAAGATTAGAATAATCATTTTTGGATGTGATTACTCCGCTGCTGTTGGCGATGTGGGTATACTTTGGTTTGAAATCGAGTCCATCCAGGATAGATTTAAATCTTTCAGATTGAAGTTTAGAATAATCAGCATCATTCTCGGCAGCGGAAAAATGAGAAAAGATGCCTTCTATCTTTAGATTCGGGAGTTTCTGGATCTTCGAAGTAGCCGTCAGAGACTGTTTATAATGAATTCCGCTTCTACCCATTCCCGTATCGATATTGATGTGAATACCGATTTCCTTCATTGCCTTTTTATCGAGAGTCTGTGCAAATTCCAGGGATGATATTGTAGGTATCAGTTCATTTTCCATAATAAGCTCGATCTCGCTTTCCAGGGAAGGAGATAATATCAGAATTGGTGTATCGATACCCTGATAGCGCAGCAGCATTCCTTCCTGTACGTTTGCCACTCCCAGGAAAGTTGCTCCACATAGAATTGCCTTTCTTGAAATTTCAAAAGCTCCATGTCCATATGCATCTGCTTTAACTATTTGCATGAAGTCTGTTCCCGCTGATATGAACTTTTTCAATTCATTCAGGTTTTGTTCAAAATTTGACAGGTTAATCTCTGTCCAGCTTCTTTCGTTTTGCATAATAAATCCTTTTTTGCCAAAGACTTACACTGACTAAGCACTGACTTTAATTTCCTTTTAGCCACTGACTTTCACTGATGCAGGACGTATCATTTTGATGCGTCCAAAACGTTACGGTTCAATCCTGCAACTGCCGGAATGAACCTGCATTTACATTTCACATATTTGAGAATCTTTAATTTCTGAGATTGCTTCGTCTGTAAATCCTCTGAAGATTCCTCGCAAAGACAGACTAATTTAACCAATAAACTAAAAAAACTTTGCAGCAAGGTTTGCCAGAGCTGATCTCTCACCTTTTTCCAACGTAATATGACCGCAGATAGCTTCTTTCTTAAATTTTTCTACTGCAATGCTCAATCCGTTACTCTCGGAATCCAGGTAAGGAATATCGATCTGGTACGGATCGCCGGTAAGTACAACCTTGGTCCCTTCTCCGGCTCTGGTGATGATTGTCTTCATCTCATGCGGAGTAAGATTCTGTGATTCATCTATGATTATATATTGATCCGGCAGACTTCTTCCACGAATATAGGTGAGAGGTTCCAATTCGATAAAACCGAAATCGAGGTAATCCTTTAAAGATGGTTCTTTTTTCCCGAAAATCTTTCCATTATTATTATCTTCTTTTTCATTCCTGCTGGAAAGAAGTATTTCCATATTATCATAGATCGGCTGCATCCACGGATTTAATTTTTCCGATTTGGTTCCGGGAAGGTATCCGATGTCTTTTCCCAGAGGAGAAACCGGGCGGGATACTACCATTCGTGAATAATTGTTGCTTTCTACAACCTGGTTCAAACCAGCAGCAAGAGCTATCAGTGTTTTTCCTGTTCCTGCTTTTCCAACCAGGCTCACCAGTTTCACTTCCGGATCCATCAGAAGGTCAAAAGCCATCGTTTGCTCCATGTTTCTGGCTACGATCCCGAATATTTCCTGCCCTTTATAATATTTCAAAGGATAGATCGTATTATTTTCATGGGAATAACGGGCAATAACGCCTTCTTCATCATCTTCATTTTTACAGAACATCACGAATTGATTTGGATATATTTCACCGAAATCATTCACTATAAATTCTTTTTCCTGATAATCTTTAAGTGTTTTATCATCAATAAGAATTTTCAGGTAACCACAATACAGTTCCTGGAAATTGATCTTATCTGTTTCATAATTCTCTGCTTTCAATCCCACAGCATCGGCTTTTATGCGTACATTTGCATCTTTGGAAACCAGGATCACGGGTACATCAGGATTCTGCTTTTTTACATACAATGCCGTTCCTATTATCAGGTTGTCATTTGAATCTGTTATCAGTATGTCACTTGCCGTATCCGAAACCTTCCGGCTTAAAACAACCTGTATAATACCGCCTTCTTCTATTTTAACTCCCTTTTTAAGGCTTCCTTTTTCACGAAGATCATCCAGGTAGCGTCCTATCTGCCTGGCATTTCTTCCTTTTTCATCCACGCTTCTTTTG
>JACNIV010000258.1 GCA_014382915.1 Candidatus Cloacimonadota bacterium
ACTCAAATCCTATGCTCATGGCGATCTGACGTGTCACGCCCGCTTTAGCAGCAACTAAAAGGAGTAGGAGAAGATTATGAAGAGAATTTTATTATTCACCTTAGTATTATTTCCAGTTTTACTATTTTCCCAAACCCAGTGGCAGGATGATGGAATACCTTTAAGAATTGCACAAAATATAAGTTTCGGGCAGACAATTAGCTGTACAGATGGAAATCTTTTTATCACCTGGTCGGAAACAAGAAATGAAAGTCGTGGTGTTTATGCTCAAAAAATGGACAGCGATGGCAACCTATTATGGGGAGAGGACGGTAAAGAGATTGTAAATGTAAGTAATACTCAACGTAATGTAAAAGTAATAGCTACAAATGATAATTCCATAATTATAGCATGGAAAGATTGGAGAGATCCTGATGTTCCCGAACTTCGGATTCAAAAAATTGATGCAGATGGAAATTTTCTCTGGGGTGATGAAGGGATAGTTTTATGCGCAAATTTGTATATGAATTCCAATGTCGAATTAGTACCAGATTCATCCAATGGTGTGTATATTTTCTGGTATATAATGTCTTCTGGGCAAACTGGCACATATGCAAATCATATTCTGGCTGATGGCTCGTTTGCCGCGGGATTGCCAACAGGCGGCACTCTGATCTTCACTAATTCAATTTACGATGCTGTACCCGATAATGCTGGAAACATTGTATTCACCACCGTTATCGATGATGAACTCGTCATTCAAAAAATGGATGAAAATGGAAATTTCCTGTGGGGAACGACCGGTCAACTGATTAGTAATTTTTATAGCTACAGTTACGTTGGTAAAATAATACCCAATAATGATAACACTTATTATGTCGTTTGGCGGGACAACCGTGTTTCCGATGGGATTTATTGCCAACTAATCGATCAAAATGGCAACAAGATGTGGATTGATGATACCGAACTAGTAACGGAAAACTATTATTACCGACATTCAATTAATACGTCCAATGATGATTTAATTGTTTGCTGGATCGAAGAAAACAATCCAACTCAAGTTATTGCACAAAAAATCGATAATACCGGCACAAAGCAATGGGGAGTGACTGGAGTAGTTGTGTCCGGTGATGAAGACAGCCACGTTAATGGGATGGTTCCTGATAATAATAACGGTTGTTGGGTGACCTGGATGAGCAACAAAGTATATGTTCAGCATTTGGATTCTGCCGGTAATAAGTTGTTAGAGGCTAACGGCCTAGTCGTTTGCCAGAATGATGGATTTCAATTTTATCCTTCGATCAATGCTGCTCCGAATAACGAATTTTTTGTAAACTGGATTGATCGACGAGGACATAAATCCGGGATTTATAGCCAGATCGTTGATAATACAGGAAATTTAATCCTAAACACGGAAGGTGTGAAAATTATCGATGGAATTTCTGGAGATATTTTGGAACTAGAAGTCATCACTAATTCGAATGGTATTTATTATTTATGGAAAGATAATAGGCCTTATGGGCATAATGAAATATTTCTGCATTCGATTGATATGAACGGCAATATACTTTTTCAGGAAAATGGCGAATCGATAATGCCTGATTTTAATGGTTATGTAAGAAACTATGAATATCAATTTAATGAAAATACTGATCTGTTGAACATAGTCTGGGAAGATTCTGAAAACTCACAATTATTTGTTCAGGCTGTGGAATCTTCCGGAACTTTAGTCTGGCCTGAATCTGGAGTAATGTTGAACTCTCCGTATTTATATAATACTGACCCTAAAATCTCACATATAGATGAATATACTTATGTCGGGTGGACGGCTAATGAGGATGGCTATTCTCCTGATAATCAAGTAATTGTACAGAAGATCGATCAGAACGGAAATTTACTTTGGGGAGAAGAGGGAATTATCTTGAACAGCGTTATTGGTAACGATTTTATAAACACTATGACTGGAAGGTGTTATTTCTGGTTGGCATTAGATAATTCTCAATATATGCTTTACGCCAAATTACTGGATGAAGATGGAAATACTGCCCCCGGATGGAATGATGATGGAATGTTAATCAGTAATATGGCTGGACAGGTTTGGTTTAATGATATAAATGTACAGCCATTCGACATTGAATCAGGTTTTCTGATCTTTTGGATTGATGACCAACTTCTACTTGGACAATTGATTACTGAAGAAGGCGTGGCTCTTTGGCAGGAAGGCGGTTTACCTATCATCAATTCCGGGCATGGTTTAACAAATATGGTAGCTACTTTTGATGAAGATCAAGACATGACGTACATGGTTTGGATGGATACATATCCGGTTTTTGACACTTCGATATATGCTCAGAAAGTTGATATTAATGGTAATGAACTTTGGGCTGATAACGGGATTTCAATTTCGGAAGGTATGTATCCTGATGTTGCAAAAATTGGAGATTATATTTTGATCGTCTGGAACTTCAAAACAGAGGATCATACATATGATATTAAAGCACAATTGGTCAATTCCGAAGGTGAACAACAATGGGAACAAGGTGGAATTACAATTTGCGATTCACCTCATGATCAGCTTGAGCCAAAAGTTGAAGTAATTGATGAAAGCAATTTTGTGATTTGCTGGCGGGACAATCGTGCCGGGCAGTATGGTGAAAATGAGGTTTTGTGTACTTCTATTTATACTCAAAAAATTTATACTGGCCCGACCTACACTCCTGATGATATCCTGAATGCTATTACTGAAAAATTACAGCAAAACTACCCAAATCCATTCAATCCAACAACATCAATCGAGTATTCAATCCAATATGATGCTAAAATTGAACTTTCAATTTTTAATATAAAAGGCCAGAAAGTAAGACAATTAGTTAATGAACAATTGGAATCCGGTAAACATTCGGTGATCTGGGTAGGAGAAGATGATAATGGTAAGCAAGTAAGTTCTGGTATTTATTATTACAAATTGATTGTAAACGGAAAAACCGAAGCTGTTAAAAAATGTCTGTTGTTGAAATGATAGAAGTTGCTGCTAAAGCGGGCGTGACACGTCAGATCGCCATGAGCATAGGATTTGAGT
>JACNIV010000259.1 GCA_014382915.1 Candidatus Cloacimonadota bacterium
TTCATCAGTTATTTTAGTATGAACCATGTACATATAGTAAATTTCTTTGGGAACCTCAACTTCAACCGTATTTCCAAATTCATCTATCTTCCAATATTTTATAGTAGAATAATAGTTTTCATCTGTTGTAGATGAACCATAATCAATAATTTCAACATATCCAAGACTGTTATCTGCTTGATATATCAACACTGCATTAAAGAAAAATAAGTCGGGATTACAGTATTGCGAACTGAGTAATTCCGGTGAACAGTGCGCTACTACATAAGCCACTTCATCAATATAGGGATCGAACGAGTTATTGATAACATCTCCCCAAACCTGCTGTAGATCTGCTGTAAGTTGCAGGAAAGTGTTTTCCAATGCCGGTCGAAGCCATTTTGGAGCTTTTGCAAGAGCTGCCAGGGCTTCCGGTTCTAAAGACTCAGAACTCGAGAATAGTGATATTTCTTCTACACTATTATCATAAAATACGCCAAAGTGCATTCCGGGTTGAATATATGAATTGAAATTCAATGAATCCACCAGAAGCCAGTTTTCTCTTGTTAGGGTAGTGGCTTTTTGTTGGGGTCTTGTAAACGATGGCGAATAAGTCCGTGCACTTCCGATAACTTCAAATTCTCCTGGAGTGAGAAATTTATTTGTAAGACCTCTCACTTCTTCTGAATTGAGTGCTGTAGAAGTTAGCACAACAATAAGCATGAAAAAAATAAATTGCTTTTTCACAATTTCCTCCTTTTTTTTATTCATTATAAATAATAGTTTTTTGATTTAATCCTTTTGAATTCAAGATAATTTTTTTTTCTTTAATGATTTCTCCCACAATCTGTGCTTCGATAGATAACAAACCAAGAGTTTTCTCTACATCCCCGGGAGCTGCGACCAGCATTATACCATTACCCATATTCCAGGTTATGTATGCTTCTTCTTCGGTTACTTTACCCATCTTCTGGATCTCTTTCACCATATCGGAAGGTTCATATAAATTGTCAAAGTACGCTCCTGATTCTGTCTGTTTCAAAACCCTTTTGAAATTACCGGGAATTCCTCCACCTGTGATGTGTGCTATTCCCTTGATATTAACTTTTCTTTCCACACCGAACCTGCCCAGAATTTCCAATAAAGCTCCCGAATATATCCTGGAAGGTTCTAAAAGGATTTCTCCCCAGCTCTTTCCAAAGGGTGAAGGTTGGGAATATCCTTCGCAACCCAATTTTTGCTCTATAATGTAGCGAACCAATGAGAATCCGTTTGAACGAAAACCGTTTTCTTTCAAAGCAATAATTTTATCTCCGGGTCTAATATCTTCCCCTGTTATTACTTTTTCTTTTTCTAAAACTCCTACAGCAGTGGCATTCCACACGTTGCCGTTTACCGCTTTCCCCACTTCCGCGATCTCACCGCCGGGAATTACAACTTTTTGCTCGTTGCAAGCTTTTGCCAAGCCTTTCATCAGATCACCGATAATAGCAGTATCAACTTTGTTTGTATCCAGAGTATTGGTAATAGAAATCGTTTCAGCTCCCAGGCACACTACATCATCTGCCACCATAGCCAGCAGATCATAACCAAGAGTATCGAATTTTCCGATTCTTTCTGCTACCTCCATCTTTGTTCCTACACCGTCATCACTTTGAACGATATAGAAATCACCCATATTAATAAGTCCGGCAAAAGATCCTTCATCAACTACAGGTTCTCCTATCATTCCCAGGCGAGAAGCAAAAGTTGATTTAGCATAATTGTATGCTATTTTCGAGGCTTTATCTCCAGCCTGAATATCTACACCGGCTTTTTTGTAATCAGTCATTTTCACTCTGTCAGAAATTTAATATTTACGATTGAATATTGAATATTTTCCATTTATTTCATCCTTGTTCATATAAAATCCATATCTTTTATGAATATTTTGCTGAGAATTGAATGGTCTTCACAATATTCAATACTCAATATTCAATTCTTGTTTCTCATTCGATTCTGTACTTTGATAAATATCATGAACTTTCCCTTCCCTGATAGAAAGAGCAGAAACAAGTTCCAGTTCTGCTTTTTCGTGAAATTCACGAATATTCTTCACTCCGCAGGTACTCATGGAAGATCTGATTTTAGCCAGTGTTTCTTCCAGGTTGTCTCGCAGGCGACCGGCATATTCCACCAGGCCTTCCACTCCTTCTACGAATTTTGCTTGATTATAACGTTTCATCTTCCAGTCATGTGCTCTCACAGACCCTTCTCCCCAATAAGGCTTCATTACTCGGTTATTCACCACGATCTTATCTGTGGGGGACTCTTCCATCCTGGCAAAGTAACGTCCCATCATTACGTAGTCTGCCCCCAAAGCGAGAGCTATGGTAATATCTTTTGTACTGGTAACACCACCGTCGGCAACTATCGGGATATATTTACCTGTTTTCTTAAAATATTTATCGCGTGCTTCAGCTATATCTATTACAGTTGTTGCCAGTCCTCGTCCGGTACCTTTCTGTTCTTGAGTAATGCAGATAGAACCGCCACCCATTCCAATCTTTACAGCTCCTGCACCGGCTTCTACCAGGAATCTGAATCCTTCCTGTGTAATAATATTCCCGCCGATAACAGGAATATCAGGATAGTTTTTATTAATCCACTCAATAGCATTCTTCTGATAAACTGTAAATCCATCCGAAGAATCTATGGCTAATACATCGACTTCTGCTTCTGCAAGTGATTTAATTCTTTCTTCATAATCATGAGTATTTATAGATGCAACAGCAATTAATCTCTTTTTCTCATCATGCACTTCCAGGGGATTATCAAGCTGGTCATTGATATCTTTGCGAAAAACAAGATGCAATAATTTCCCTTCATTATCCAGGATAGGTAGTACAGATTTATGGCTTTCCAATAAGATATTGTTTGCTTCCTTTAGATCTGAAATGTTTCTTGCCACCTTCACATTTTCAATAGGGATCATCCTATCTTTAATCAAAAAATCTGCATGCAGTGAAATATCGTAATCCCACTTTGATATCAATCCAAGAAATACTCCATCGCTATCCACAACCGGGAATGATGAAT
>JACNIV010000260.1 GCA_014382915.1 Candidatus Cloacimonadota bacterium
GGCGAGGGTGTGGATGCAACCGGGGGCTTTGGTAATGGAGATATAATCTCACCCCCGATGCCTATTCCTTTTAATGTAAATGTTACAATAGATGAAAATCAGACCCAACCCGTAGAAATAGGATGGTATATTGAAGGTGATGGAACAGGTTCAGCGCCTCATTCTGTTACAGGAACGTTGACTATCAATCCCATAAGTGGCGTCTATTTCCTGATTTCTTATCCAAATGGTGGAGAAAAACTTCTCCCCGGGATTCAAGATAGTGTTAAATGGGATCACTACGGAGACGCTGAAATTGTTAAGATACAATTAAGTAGAGATGATGGATATACCTGGGAAATTCTGGAAAATGAAACTGATAATTCAGGTTTCTATGAATTTATGGTAACCGGTCCTCTTTCTGAAGAGTGCAAGATAAAAGTTGGAACTACGGATGATGAATATTTTGATGTTTCCGATAGTCTTTTCCAGATAACAGCTCTAAATATTCAATATCCCACATTGGGCTCAATATTATCTTATGGAGAAACAGACACCATAAAATGGCAGGACATCGGAGGAATAGAAAAGATAAATATCGAGTTCACTTTTGATAATGAATATTCATGGGAAATACTTGCCAGCAGAATCGATAATCTGGGTTTTTATGAATTTACAGTTCCAGGTCCACTTTCCGAATTCTGTAAAATAAGAATCAGCAGTCTTGATGGTGTTGTTGTAAATACATCAGATCTGTTTTCAATTGTAGATTCCCCTGTAAACTGGATAAGTACAAATACATCCTCAGGGATAATTTCTGCGGGCGAAAATGAAAATATCACACTTTCCATTTCCAGTGAAAATCTTGAAGTTGGCACCTATGAAGCTTATATTAAAATTGAAACCGACTATGGCCAGGTATTATATTTACCAGTTTGCCTTGAAGTTATTTCTGATATTCCACCGGTAGAAAAGTGTAAACTATATCAAAACTACCCAAACCCGTTCAACCCTTTCACTATAATACGCTTCGATCTACCAGAATCTGCATATGTTAAACTTCAGGTCTTCAACCTAAAGGGACAATTAGTTAAAACACTAGTTAAGGAAGATATGAATGCTGGAGAGCAGGATGTTTGCTGGGATGGGGAAAATGAAAACAATAAACCAGTCTCATCGGGTGTATATTTCTATAAATTGAATGCGGGAGAGTTTTCACAAACTAGGAAAATGATATTGTTGAAATAACTGTTCAAATAATAAAGAATAAAATAGAAGGTAATAAAAAATGAAAAAAATTAATTTAGTAATACTAAGTCTCATCTGCCTAATAACTGCAAGCGCTCTTTCTGCTCGATACAAAGATATCCCGGTTACCCGTGATTTGAATCCTGACAGGAAATACATTTCCTACGAGGAATATTTAGAACAACATCCATTCCGACCAACGGAATATTCAGAGATCAACAGGATAAGTTCCAACCAGAGAGATGAAGGTTTTCTTATCATTGTGGAATCAGAGCTCTATCCTGAAATTACAGATGCCATGACTACTTATCAAAACGATCTTGCTAACGAAGGTTATAACTCGTTCCTTGTAGAATTTTCCGGCACACTTGCTTTTGATATGACAATTATAATGATGCTCTATTACCAGGATGATAATGTAAAGAATGTAATTCTTATCGGAGATCTTCCGGTTGCCTGGTTCGAGATGTTCGAAGATTGGAACAATAACGGTATCTGGGATCCTGAAGAAAATTGGGTAGATTTTCCCATAGAACTTTATTTCTCTGATATTGACGGTTCCTGGGAAGATAATGATAATAACGGGATTTACGATTACCACGAAGGTGATAAACATCCCGAAATTGGAATCGGACGGATTAAGGCAAGCAACATGAGCTATCTCAATTCATCCGAAGCTGAACTGATAAATAGCTATTTTCAAAGAAACCATCTTTACCGAAATGGATTCCTACAAAATCCTGATATTGCACTTGCCTATATCGATGATGACTGGGCATACTGGGGACCCGAATACCAGGATGCCCTGCAGTTCGTTTATCCGGAAACGGAATTAGTTGATGAAATAAACCAGACAACAGCAGAAGACTATCGAACAAATAGACTCACCGCAGATTATGAATTTATTCAGGTTCATGCTCATTCCGGACCGGATGCACACCATTTTTGTGAAAATAATGGTAATACATGGAATCTTGTTACTAATTATCAGATCTCATATCTTAATCCGACTTCATATTTCTATAATCTCTTTGCCTGTTCCAATTCCCGTTTTACGGAAAATAATAACATGGGAGGAATGTATCTTCTGGGAAACGATTACTGCCTGGGAACGATAGGTTCCACCAAAACCGGAAGCATGCTCTGGTTTGAAGATTTTTATGAGCCTCTCTCGCTGGATGAAAACCTGGGTGAAGCCCTGCGGCAGTGGTGGGAACTAAGTGTGGATGTAGGAGATGACTGGATGTGGCAACGTTCCTGGTTCTATGGAATGGCTATCCAGGGAGACCCTTCCCTGAAACTTATTTATGAGGATAATGTAGTTTTTGTACCTGATGATTATCCCACTATACAAGATGCAATAAATGCTGTGGAAAACGGAGATATTGTTTTAGTCAATCCTGGAACTTATGTTGAAAATATAAATTATATTGGTAAAAACATTACAGTTGCTTCGTTATTCTATGCTACGCAGGATACTTCTTACATTTCTTCAACCATCATCGATGGAAATCAAAATGGTAGTGTCGTTACTTTTGAGAGTGGAGAGGATTCTACTGCTGTTTTATGTGGGTTTACGATTACTAATTGTGAAAGTGGTGCTGGATATGCAGGCATATATTGCTATTTTACAAGTCCTTCCCTATCAAATCTAAATGTAACATTTAATCATGATTCAGGGATAGTTCTAGTTGATTCAGATTGTAAAATTAGAGACTCTATAATTTCAAATAATTATACATCGTATGCTGGAGGAGGTATTTATTGTCATTGGTCTTGTAATGTATATTTAGAT
>JACNIV010000261.1 GCA_014382915.1 Candidatus Cloacimonadota bacterium
GAAATAGAGGACGGAGTTTATGCCCATCCTGGTGATGTTCTTGGTAAATCTTCACGTATTACAGTGAAGCAACGTGATATTACCGGTGGTCTTCCTCGTGTACAAGATCTATTCGAAGCACGTATACCCAAAGATAAAGCTATACTCTCCGAAATTGTGGGTAAGGTAGCTATTGGTGACCTTACAAAATCCGGTCGTGTGATCTATGTAAATGCTGAAGATGGAACCGAAAAGAAATATGTGATCCCACCAGGAAAAAGGATCATCGTGCACGAAGGTGATATAGTAGAGAGTGGTGATGCCCTCTCAGGTGGTCCGCTGGATCCGCACGACATTCTGCGTGCCAAAGGTATTAAAGCAGCACAAATGCTTATCGTGAATGAAATACAGGAAGTTTACCGTAAGCAAGGTGTAAAAATAGATGATAAACATATTGGTGTTATTATTCGCCAGATGTTTAATAAAGTAAAAATTCTCAATCCTGGACTTACCATGTTCCTGGAAGGAGAAAAAGTAGATAGAAATCAGGTAATGAAAGAAAACAAGCGAATCGAAGATGAGGGTGGCGAAGGAGCTACCTTTGAGCAACTTCTTCTTGGTATTACAAAAGCCTCGTTATTAACCGATAGCTGGCTTTCTGCGGCATCGTTCCAGGAAACCACAAAAGTACTCATCCAGTCATCCATAGAAGGTAAAATAGATAACCTTAATGGTTTGAAAGAAAGCATCATCATCGGACACAGAATCCCGATCGGTACAGGCACAAAATTCTATAACGACAAAGTTAATGAAGCTCTCGAGGGAGGAAATTCGATTGAAGATATCATCCAGAAATTTGCTCATGCAGAAAAAGATGAAGCTATAGAAGATATACTTGATTTCTAATAAAAAACGGAGGAAATATTGCCTACAATCAATCAGTTAGTAAGAAAAGGACGAAAAAGGATCGTCAAAAAGAAAAAGAACAGAGCACTTTCTTCTTGTCCGCAAAGAAGGGGAGTTTGCACCAGGGTTTATACTACAACCCCTAAAAAACCTAATTCGGCTCTGAGAAAGGTGACCAGGGTTCGCTTAACAAATGGGTTTGAAGTTACCGTTTATATTCCCGGTGAAGGACATAACCTTCAAGAACACAGTATCGTGCTCGTTCGTGGTGGCAGGGTAAAAGACCTACCCGGTGTAAGGTATCATATCATTCGTGGTGCTCTTGATACAGCAGGAGTTGAAAACAGAATTCAATCACGTTCCAAATATGGAACCAAGAGACCCAAGAAGTAGGAGGGCGGGTAATGTCAAGAAGACGTAAACAATTAGAAAGAGAAATTTTTCCAGATCCAAAATACAAAAGCGTAATCCTCAGTAAATTCATCAACATTTTGCTGAAACAAGGAAAGAAAAGTCTGGCAGAAAGGATCGTTTATGATGCTCTGGATATTCTGGCAGAAACTACTAATGAAGCCCCCTTGGATGTTTTTTCACAAGCAGTCGAAAATGTAAGACCTATTATTAAAGTGGTTTCCCGCCGAATTGGTGGATCGACATACCAGGTTCCAACTGAAGTAACTCCCAAAAATGCACAAGCTCTTGCTTTCCGCTGGATTATCCGTAATGCACGTGCACGTTCCGAGAAGACTATGGTACAACGTCTGGCTGGCGAACTTTTAGCAGCTTACAAAAAAGAGGGTGCCAGTATAAAAAAACGTGAAGACGTTCATAAAATGGCAGAAGCAAATAAAGCTTTCGCTCATTTCAGATTTTAAAAAAAGTAGGAATAAAATTACATTATGCCGGGTGACAGCGACTTATCTGCGATTCGCAACATTGGTATAATGGCTCATATCGATGCCGGAAAGACAACTACTACCGAAAGGATGTTGTTCTATACCGGCATCATCCATAAAATGGGCGAGGTTCATGACGGAAATGCTGTTATGGACTGGATGGCTCAGGAAAAAGAACGCGGCATTACCATAACTTCTGCCGTTACTACCTGTTTCTGGAATAAAAAACAGATCAATATCATTGATACTCCCGGCCATGTGGATTTTACAGCGGAAGTTGAACGTTCTCTCAGAATTCTGGATGGTGCTGTTGGAATTTTCTGTGCTGTGGGTGGAGTGGAACCTCAATCGGAAACAGTATGGCACCAGGCCGATAGATACAAAGTCCCGCGCATTGCATACATAAATAAAATGGATCGCGCAGGTGCCGATTTTGACCATGTAGTGGATATGATCCACGATCGACTGACCCCTAATGCACTGCCTATACAAATACCAATTGGACGGGAAGATAATTTCTATGGTATTATCGATCTGATTTCCATGCAAGCTTTTTATTTTGACCAGCAAACACTCGGCTTAAAATATACTACCCGAGAGATCCCGGCAGAATACCAGAAAAATGCCGATGAACACAGATCCAATCTCCTGGAACACATCTCGGAATTTAATGACGAGTTAATGGAAAAATACCTGGAAGGGAAAGATATTCCGGAAGAAGAAATTGCTGCTACAATTCAAAATGCTACAAGACACCGCCAGTTTGTACCGATTATGTGTGGTTCTTCTCTAAAAAATACAGGAGTACAATTACTCCTGGATGCAATTGTGGAATACTTGCCTTCACCTCTTGATATCCCTCCTGCAACTGGCATCAAAAAAAAAACAAATGAGAAGATCGATATTTATCCTAACATCAATGAACCTTTTTCAGCTCTTGCTTATAAAGTACAAATGGATAAATATGTAGGCAAATTGATCTACGTAAGGGTTTATTCCGGTTCTATCAAACGAAGTGGAACAATCCTGAACCAGACTACCGGGAAAAGAGAAAGAATATCACGCATCCTGCAGATGCATTCCAATAAGAAAAAAGATATCTTTGAATTAAAAGCCGGAGATATTGCCGCCTTGGTGGGTCCAAAAAACATCCGAACAGGAGATACAATAACAGCAATTGGTAGGGATGTTCTCTTGTCTCAGATAACTTTCCCTAATACTGTGATATCAGTTGCTA
>JACNIV010000262.1 GCA_014382915.1 Candidatus Cloacimonadota bacterium
GATGTCTTTATCTAATACGTAAGTATTATATCCACAATTGTAGCATGTCATGACATCATATCCTTCAACATTAATTTTTTCTATAGTTATTTTTGCTAACTCAATTAAGTATTCTTCTATTTCTAATGCCTCATCCCAAAGATACCCAGGCAGTATATCTTTTACCTCTTCGTCTAATTGTTGCTTATAAAAGTCCAAAAGGAAAGAAAATAATCTACTAAAAACAGATTTAACCAGCTGAATTGAAAAATCAAATTCGTAATGAATTATTAAATTTCTCCATTTTTTGGCAATACTAATTGATTCTATATTCTCATGTGTGATTTCTACCTTGGCAATTCTAATTAACCTATTAAGGGCTTCATCTAATGAAACAGTATTCTTTTTATTATCAATATTAGAAAAAATCAGAATTGGATGTTCCGTTTTTAAGCGTTCTTTTAAAGCTAACTCTATTGATTGTATGAGGGATAATATTGCAAATTTCCATTGGTTTGGATCAGATTCTGCTTCAATCGCTTTTGATAGAGATTCAATTAAAAAATTTTTAGAATTATCTAAAATTGTCATTTTTAATTGGTTCATAATGAGAAACTCCTTCATTACTAAAACATTAATGTTCTTTTGGAATAAACACACTGAGGAATTTTTTATTCAAGTGATGGGAAAACAGAATTTTCAACCCCCCATTTCCACAATTCTCTAAATCCGTATAACATGACTCTTTTACCAAAACTTCCTTCAATTTCAATACTACCTAGCGGAGAAGCTTCCCACGCCTTCTTGGCAGCGATTTCCCCAGATGGCCATCTCTCCCCAGCAGGTGCGCATATATAGCTGGTTGGAAGTACTTCTTTAAAAACAATGATTCCATTCGAGTCACGAATGATCAAATGCTTATTTCCCGAAAGTTCAACTGATCCACATATCCAATGTCCTTTATTAAAACCGAATCCAGATTTTACGCCAACATTAATGGTGGTACCTCCCCCAAATTGATCAAAATTCTTTCCTAAACCCAAATCACTATTACCTTCGACAGTAATGCTTACATAACCTTCGCTACCGATATCTGTTGGAATGTAAATATTAAGTTTTACAGGAGCGAGTTCTGTTGATATTCCAAAATCTTTCCATCCAAATAAATTTACTGCTTTATTGTAAATAAAGCCAAAATTAAGATTTTGCAATTTTTTATCTATCTTCTCATGTTGAGGCCAATTGTAATACCTTAGCTTAATTTCTTCGCCCCTTGCTAATGATTTTATAACGGCTTCCGCTTCTACTGCATTAGTAGGCTTTAAACAATTTCTCTTAATTAATGATTTCAAGGTAAAAGGCTCATTTTCCCCAACACGAATAAGATGTGTTTCATCAAATGCAAAATTCAAATCATCTGTATTAGCCCAAATCGCATAATCATTATATCCATAAACTGCCATATAAATTGAGCCAAAATCTAAAAAAATTACTCCTGACTTCTCATCTGTCATATCGTCTACAACAGTAACTATTTTCGCTCCAAGACCTTCAAAAACTGTTTCTCTGTCATCAGCAAAAGCTGAATTAGAGATAACTACAATAGAAAGTAAAACAAGTAATATGTACTTCATAATCATTCCTCCTTTTAATAATACTAAATCAATACCATTAAATAAATTATTAATGTAAAATGAAAAAGATTAATTTACCAAGCACACCTTCCGAGATGCGTAGCGTTTTGTTAAAACACTAATTTATTTTTTAATGTTCCTTACAGCTTCCAGAATATCAACCGATAGAAATAGAGAGATTGAACAAAAAACACCTTTGGCCAGGAAGTACCAGGCAATTCCATCATTCTCGAATTGACCGCTGAATATTTTGTTGCCCAGAAAGAACGCATAAAGGCAAATTAGAAAAACTATTACTCCTGCTATTTTAACAATGATTTTTTGTTTTTTCATATTTTCTCCTTTTATTGGCATTTAACCTGCATTAGACTGCTTAAAATAATAATACATAACATTTACTTTTCCTTGTTTAAATACCATATCAATAACGATAAATGATTTTTAATTGTCAAACTAAAACTGATATTTACCCGCTAAACCTTGAAAAAGGTTAAAAGTCTTTTCTTCCTGCTGAACTTTTTCAATGGTTACTTTCACTTGATTCAAGCGTTCCGAAAGTTTATGGGAAAGAATATCTCTGTGTGTAAACTGTTCGGAAGGTTTAAAAGTACACCCTATCTCATTTTGCCATTGCCACTATGTAAATATACTTTAGCACATTATCGCCTGTATTCACTACGTTATGTTCGGTTTCCGGCGGGCAGTATGCTGTGGAACCTGTTCCGATCGTCAGTGAGTCCTGCCCTGTCACGCGCATCTCACCCTTTCCTTCCAGCACAATGATGAGTTCCTCATATCCGTTTGTATTATGCACTCCCACCGATGTTCCGGGAGACAACCTCACCAGACCGGAACGCATGGTCACGCTATCCGGTGGACCGCCAAGTATTTGCTGGTAGTCTATCCCGTTCATGTCAAGGCGGATCACTCTTGCTTTCAATTCACTCTTTGATTCTTTTATCATTTCCTTTCCTTTTCTCCAATATTCATTGCAACATCAATTACATTCTCAGCACTTCTTTTCGGATTATCTTCCTTAAGTTTCAAAGAGAGAACAGTTTGATCTTTCCTTTTCTCAAGCCCGTATGTGTAGGTCTTATCGTAATAAGATAGAACGATATCGATAGCAGTTCGGAAGTCGTCTTTTTCAACAGCTTCGATAGCTTTCCTGGTATCCAGTCCACCCAGCCGGCGGGAAATATTTATGATAGAACCTATCAGTGGTTTTGTGTCGAATCCGGCATATTCTTTTAAAAGCCTATCGACACGAATCTCTTTTTTAAGTTCCAGTTTGATCACATTCGTAGTGCGCATTTGTTTAAATAGCGGGTCGGGGATACGAACTTTACCGATCAATTGGCTTTCATCTTCCAGCCAGATGTGT
>JACNIV010000263.1 GCA_014382915.1 Candidatus Cloacimonadota bacterium
TAATCCAGCAGATCGTGATGATAACCAATTTTTATTAGCAGACCGGTTTCTACATCGAAATACAAACCAAAATATTCTTTGGTGTGTCCTTCCGATTCCATTACGTAAGCTGCTCGGTCGTTAACCATTTCTCTACCGGTTATCTGTAAACCGGAAAAATATTCTTGCATATGAATGGCATGTTGGGGATTCAGAAGCCAGGCAGTGGATGTTTTACCGATATAATCATCCCTGTGAATTCCTTTGGAATCGTTGCGCCAGCCGGCTTCACCATTGTACACCATGTTTTCATCGTTGGCAGAATCGAAAATATTCATCAGGAATTTATCCGGCATTTTGGAGCAAATTTTTAAATGAGTTACATCATAAGGTGGGGCTTCCCAGTGAACATCTTTTACCAGGTGTCCGGTGCAGGTTCTTGTTGTCAGCTTTTCAATTGCTTCTCTGCCTCCCAGGGCGTTAATGTAATTTTCCAGAACTTCTTCTACTGTGGGTAGAGAATCTTGAGCAAAGACTTTTGATTGAGCAAGAACGAAAAACAGTGCTAACATAAATAAAACATACTTAGTAGAACATCGATTATTCATAAGAACTCCTTTCTAAATTATTTCATTCCCTCCATAGTCTCGATATGCAATTCATTTCCCTGTATGATCTCAGTATCGAATGACTCACATTTGGGGCAGATAAAGATCGGGTCTTCGATCATAAAAATTTCATTGCACTTTTTGCATTTAACCTTCACATCTTTTTCTTCCATGATGAGTTCTGCGTTTTCAAAACCTTTGTATTCCTTTTTCATCAGGTCGAAATACATCAGGAATACTTCATCCACGATCTGGTGGAATTTTCCGATAACTACTTTAACCTTTTGAATTTCAATTAGTTTCTCATCTTCCTTTATCTTGCTGGCAATATCAAAAAGCGATTTTACTATCGAACCTTCGTGCATTTAAAATCCTTTAATTTTTCGACTCGTAAGCTTGCGACGAGTCGAGGTGAAACGTCACTTTCATTGTCTCGAGTCGTCGTCGCTTTACTTCTTACGACTCGAAAAAGCTCAGCATATCCTCGGAAGTGGATCGGATTCCAGCATCAACAGCGGACGCAACCCACCAATTGAAGTGCGTAGATAAACACCTTTAACTTCGGTTGTGACTTCACCGATAATTGATGAATCTTTCCCGAGTTCATTTTTTTTCATTTCAGCTATTAAGTTGGAAGTATCTCCGCTTACAAATGAAACCAGTTTGCCTTCGTTAGCCATATAAAGCGGATCGAGACCCAGAAGTCCACACACTGCCCGGGTTGCATCTTTAATGGGGACAGCATCTTCTTCGATGATTATACCCATGTTTGTTTCTTCGATAACTTCATTTAAAATAGTAGCAACTCCACCGCGGGTGGCATCACGCAGGAATTTTATTTCCCCATTTTTCAGCATTAGTTGCACCAGCCCATTGAGCGATGCGCAATCACTTTGTGGAGTTGGATCCAGTTCCAGGTTTTCGCGGGCGTTGATGATAGCTACGGTATGATCTCCCAGGGTTCCATTTACTATTATCTTATCTCCGGATTGGATATTTTTGGAACTCAGATGAACACCAGCCGGCAGGAAACCGATTCCAGTAGTAGTGATATAAATACCATCTGCTTTACCTCTTTCCACTACTTTTGTATCTCCGGCAATGATGTGTACTCCGGCTTCTTCAGCAGCATTTTTCATGGACTCAACTATTTTTTTCAGATCAGATATCTTGAAACCTTCTTCGATAATAAAAGCAGAGAGCAGGTATTTGGGAATAGCTCCGCTCATACTCACATCGTTTACCGTTCCTGTAACAGATAGTTTGCCAATATCACCACCCGGAAAGAAGATAGGTTTTATTACATGTGAATCAGTGGTAACAACCATGCGGTTTTCGATTTCAACTGCATCATCCAATGTAGGAAGTTGGAAATTCCTGTTGAAAACTTCTTTAATAAGTTTATGCGTCAACCCGGCACCGCTGCCGTGACCGAGAGTTATTATTTCATTTTTCATTTTTTAACACCAAGGCACAAAGGCACAAAGAAATATTGGTGAATTTGAACCCCCTTTAATTCCCCCTTTCCGTCTATGTCAAGACTACGCCGCGACAAGCCAAAGGGGGATAGATTTGGATTTATTACGATCTTCGTGTTTCTTCGTGTTCATTCGTGGCTATTTTTTTCTTATCTTTCATATTTATAATACGCTGCACAGCTTCCTTCCGAAGAAACCATGCAGGGTCCTATTGGGTTATTTGGGTTACATACTTTTCCAAACAACTGGCATTCCGGCGGGATAATCTTTCCTTTCAGAACATCACCACATCGGCAACCGGTTTGTTCTTCTGTGTCCGTGATTGTAATTCCATATTTTTTGGTAGCATCGAATTTTTCAAATTCTTTTCTAATCCCCAGACCGGATTTCGGTATCCAGCCCAATCCCCGCCACAGAGCATCTTCCACTTCCAGTACTTTATAAATTATTTCCTGAGCCTGCATATTTCCTTTACCTGTTACCACCCGGCTGTATTCATTCTCGATTTCAGGTTTTTCTGCTTTGATCTGATCTGTCAGTTTTTTGATGCCCACTAAAATATCTAGCGGTTCAAATCCTGTAACTACTCCACCGATCCCGAATTTTTCGGGAAGCAGTTTGTATGCATCCGAACCGATAATTACACTTACATGTCCGGGTAGGATGAATCCGTCAAAATTTGTATCTTTGGCAGATAGAAGCGCATCCAGTGCCGGAGGAACAAGTTTTAAAGCAGGCAGGATAGAGAAGTTTTTCAGGTTTTTTCTGGAAGCTTCCATAATAGTGTATGCAATTCCCGGAATAGTTGTTTCAAAACCGATACCTACAAACACGGTTTCTTTTTCTCTTGCCATCTCCAGTGCTTCCATAGGCGAATAAATCATGCGAACATCC
>JACNIV010000264.1 GCA_014382915.1 Candidatus Cloacimonadota bacterium
ATTCCCATGGGTCTTATATTTGGTTCTCTGGCGGCTGCTACAGCACCGGCGGGAACGGGGGAAGTGGTAAAACAATACAAAGCAAAAAGAGAATTCACCACCACACTCTACGCCGTAATGGGATTGGATGATATCCTGGCTTTACTGCTTTTTACAATCACACTACCGCTTTCAATAATTTTGCTTACCGGGACTAAAGCCGGTGGAAATGTGTCAATTCTCCAAGCTCTGGGTCAAGCTGGTTTGGAAATTTTATTGTCGATTGGAGTTGGAATTTTCATTGGATTCCTGCTTATTCCAATAGCAAAACTGATCCACGACAGGGTGAATCTGCTGCTGCTTTCTCTGGGTATCATCCTGATAAACTGCGCCATCTCGGAATACTTTCACCTCTCACCGATCCTGCTGAATATGACAATAGGAATTGTGATAGTAAACAGAAGTTCACTTATCTCCCGTAAAATATTCCACACACTGGGAGATTGGACTCCACCCATGTACGTATGGTTTTTTGTACTTATCGGAACAAGATTGAATATAACGCTAATTACCAAATACTCTTTACTTATTGGAATATACATTATTGCCCGTTCTTTTGGTAAATGGAGCGGTACCTTTATAGGATCGACGATTTCCAAAGCTCCGAAAAAGATCAAAAATTTCCTGGGACTTGCTCTTATGTCTCAAGCAGGTGTAGCTGTGGGACTGGCTCTGGCAGCGTCCAAAGCATTGGAACAATATAACTTTCATGTGCAGGCAATACAGGTGATCAGTGTAATTACAGCCACAACTTTCATTGTGATGGTTGTGGGACCCATCATGGCAAAATTAGCCCTTTTTAAATCCGGGGAAACAAATGTTTCCGATTAGGAGAAGATTATGTATATGATTTTAAACCTGAATAAAGAGAAATATCTCGATGACGTTTTAATGGCTCTCACTGAAGCCGGTATAGATGATACGATAGTATTATCTGGTGAATCGCTTGGTCATAAATTAGCTTTTGATAACCCGCTTTTTGCCGGTTTCAGGAAGTCGTTCGGCAAGGATAAAGGCTATGCTAACGTAATAATGGCAGTTGCCGACCAAGAGCAGATCGATTTCATGCTGGAAGAGCTGAAAAATTCCGGTATAGATTTTGTTAAAGATGAGATTGGAAAGATAGTGTTGATACCAACGGAAATTGAATATTGATGAGACGAAGATCAGGTATGAAGATTATGATTAATTATGATAAGAATGGAATAATAAGCAAATTCTATACATTACACATCTGGTTACAAAGCCCCAGCTTGGTAACCACCAATATATGAATTTAATAACAAATCCCGGAGGATAGAATGAAAATAGTCGAATGTGTTCCAAATTTCAGTGAAGGACGTGATCTGAAAATTATAGATCAAATTACTAATGCAATAAAATCGGTAAAAGGAGCTTTTCTTCTGGATGTAGATCCCGGTGCAGATACAAACAGAACTGTTGTAACTTTTGTAGGAGACCCGGATTCTGCCATGGAGGCTGCTTTCCAGGCAATTAAAAAAGCTTCCCAGCTTATCGATATGAGTAAACATCACGGTGCTCATCCCCGTATGGGTGCAACCGATGTCTGTCCCTTTGTTCCGGTTTCCGGTGTGACTATGGATGACTGTGTGGAATATGCAAAAAAGGTTGGTAAACGAGTTGGCGAAGAACTTGGAATTCCCATATATTTATATGAATATGCCGCTTCCAAACCGGAATGGAAAAACCTGGCAGAAGTCCGTAAAGGAGAGTATGAGGGCTTGGCAGCACGCGAAGGTGATAAATATTGGAATCCGGATTTTGGGCCAAATAAATTTAATGCAAAATCGGGAGCAACAGCTATTTCTGCCCGGGAATTCCTGATAGCATATAATATAAATCTGAATACCCGGGATAAAAAGAAAGCTCATGACCTGGCTATTTCAATTCGAGAAAAAGGTCGCTTCAAACGTGATACTACAAGTAAATTAGTAAAAGATAAAAATGGAAATAAAATTCTTCAATCCGGATTATTCAAGCATTGTAAAGCCGTTGGTTGGTACATCGATGAATATAATCGTGCCCAGATCAGCATTAACCTGACGAACTACAAAATAACTCCTCCCCACCTGGTTCTGGAGAAAGTTCGTGAACTGGCAAAAGAAAAAGGAATTCAGGTTACCGGCAGCGAGCTGGTTGGTCTTATTCCCAAAGAAGCTGTCCTGATGGCAGGGAAATACTACCTGAACCGGCTGGGTGAAAGTGCTGGTATCCCGGAAAAAATGATTATTGAAACAGCTGTTCAATCTATGGGACTGGATGATCTATCTTCTTTCGTTATTAATGAAAAGGTGATCGAATATGCAATCGCTGAGAAAGATAACCTGGTAAACATGACAATTAACGAATTTGCTGATGAGCTTTCCACAGATTCTCCCGCACCCGGTGGTGGTAGTGTGGCAGCTCTTTGTTCTTCCATGTCCGGAGCGCTTTCTGCCATGGTTTCCAATCTTACATTTGGTAAAAAAGGGTATGAGAAAGTATGGAAAGAAGCCAAAGTTCTGGCAGAAACCGGACAAAATATTAAAGAACGTTCTATCGATGCAATCGATAAAGATACGCAAGCATTTTTTGCAATGATGGATGCGGCACGCCTTCCTAAAAAGACTGATAAAGAGAAGAAAATAAGCAATGCAGCTGTCCAGGAAACCACTAAAAATGCTATCCTGGTTCCCATGGAAACACTTCAAATTGCCCTGGAAGCGGTGGAACTTTCTGAGAAAGTAGCAAAGATCGGAAACAAAAATGCCCTTTCCGATGCTGGTGTGGCAGCCATCACAGCCAATGCTGCTGCAAAATCTGCTTACCTGAACGTTAAGATCAATATGGGTAGCATCGAAGATGAAAAATACAAATTCGACACTCTTACCCAAGCTGATGAACTGCTGGAAAAAATT
>JACNIV010000265.1 GCA_014382915.1 Candidatus Cloacimonadota bacterium
GGTTATGGGCAAACAATTTCACAACCTTATATTGTTGCTTTAATGACTGAATATCTCAAACTAGATAAAGATGATAAAGTCCTGGAAGTGGGAACAGGTTCAGGTTACCAGGCAGCGATTTTATCTGAAATCACAGATAGCGTTTATACAATTGAGATTGTTGAGAAATTGTATGTGCGAACGGATGATATGCTCAAAACTTCGGGTTATGAAAAGATTCATACAAAATTTGCAGATGGCTATTTTGGTTGGGAAGAATTCGCTCCTTATGATGCAATTATTGTAACCTGTGCTGCTGAGTTCGTCCCTCCTCCACTCATTGCTCAACTGAAAATCGGTGGTAGAATGTGCATTCCGGTTGGACCTCTTTTCAGTATCCAGAACCTGCTTCTCATCACTAAAAGATCGGAAATTGAAATCGAAACAGAAGTTATTACAAGTGTGAGATTTGTACCTTTAATAAGAGAATGAAAAATAGCATTTCACATTCAGAAACGAAATATATCCAACCTGTTATTTTCTTCACCTCTTTCACAATTCTTTGCTATGAAATAATCTTCATCAAAATATTCACGATTACGCAGTGGCAAAATTTATCTTCTCTAATAATAAGCATAGCACTTTTAGGTTTCGGAGTGAGTGGAACAGCAATCGTATTCTTTAAAAACAAGATAGAAAAACATTTTAATAAATATATTTTTTTTACATTAGCCCTCTTCCCTATTTCAATGAGTTTGGGTTTTATTATATTTTGCAAAATCCCGTTTAATCCTTTTGAAATTGGAATCGATAATCGCCAGATTTTTTATCTTTTTTTATACTTTGTTGTGATGGGAATTCCCTTTATCTTTGGAGCTGCAACCATTGGAATCTCTTTGACAAGATTCCCGATCAGCAAGACCTATTTCTCAAATTTAACAGGTTCCGGAATAGGAGCGATCTTCGTTGTTCTTATCTCATATTTTCTACATCCATTTTCCATGTTACTTTTTATCACAATTGTCGCATTCATCATTACGATTGTTTTCTCTATAAATCTGAGTAAAAAAATCATTTTGTTTACATTAGTTTTCTCTATTATTTTCGTTTCTCTTTTTTATCTTGCATTTGATATACTTAATCTAAAAAAAATCTCGCAATACAAAGCAATTTCTTTCGCTTTAAATTTACCTGAATCAGAAATCATTGAAGAGAGATATTCCCCGCTAGGTCTTGTACAAGTTGTTCAGGCAAAAGGATTAAGATCAACCGTAGGACTCAGTTTTCTTTCTAAACATCAAGTTCCGGAGCAAAAAGGAATCTTTTATGATGGAGAAGGAATGAGTGCGATCACTCCTTTCGATGGAGATATAGGTTCAATTCTGTATCTGAATGATATTCCTTCGAGTCTCCCCCACTTTCTTTTGGGAAAAAAAGATAAAGCTCTCATCGTGGGAGTTGGTGGTGGGACGAGTTTATTAAAAGCTTTATTACACGATTTCCAGAAAATAATCGGTCTTGAACTAAATCCGAATGTTGTCTCTCTGATGAAGAATGAATTCGCAGAATATTCGGGAAATATTTATTCAAAAAAGCAAATTCAAATCATAAAAAAAGAAGCTCGTGGATTTATTAGAAACTCAAATGAAAAATACGATCTAATAGAAATTTCCATGCTGGATACTTACAATACTGCATCATCGGGAATTTATGCTTTGAACGAAACTTATCTTTATACGGTCGAATCAATTCAAGATTTTTATCAGCATTTAGATGATGAGGGAATGTTGGCTATAACCAGATGGGCAGTGAATCCACCGAGAGATAATCTTAAACTGCTGAATATTTGTATTTCTGCCTTGGAAAATCTCAAAATTCAGGATATCGGTAAACACATTATTTTTATCAGAAGTATCCAGGCAACAACTCTGGTAATTTCCAGAAAACCGATAAGCGAAAATCAAATAAGCATCTTAAAAGAGTTCTGTAAATCTCGTCTTTTTGATATCTGCTATTATGATGGAATTAAGGAAAATGAGACAAACAGGTTTATCAAACTCGATAAACCAATTTACTACCATGCAGCAAAAAAATTACTTTCCGAACAAAAACAAAATTTCATTAAAGATTATGAATTCGATATAAAAACAACCTCGGATAACAGACCGTATTTTTATAATATCTTCAAAATGAAAATGCTGAAATACATTCAGAAATACGGCACTGACAAAATCCCTTTTACGCAGTGGGGATATTTCACGCTCATTATTCTGCTCATTCCGGTTCTGATAATTAGTTTTGTTTTAATTGTTTTACCATTATTTTTAATTCGGAAAAAGCGAAAAAAACTCAATGGAAAGATCATTTTGTACTTTGGTTTGATTGGTATCGGTTTCTTCTTTATCGAGATGCCGCTTATCCAGAAGCTGATTTTATTTCTATCACATCCCACTTATTCTTTGAGCGTGATAATCTCAGCATTGCTCATTTTTACAGGAATCGGCAGCTATTTCTCCGACAAAATATTCCCCTCCAAACGCAGGATATTTTATGCAAGTTTGATAATTATCAGTATAACTATTTTCTATCTTTTCTGTTTTGATTTGATCCTTCCGATCTTCATGGATCAAAATGAAATAATAAAAATTTGTATCACAATTCTATTTCTAATGCCTTTAGGTTTTTTTATGGGAATACCATTTCCACAGGGACTGGTTAGAATCAAAAGATCGGATACATCAAGAATTGCCTGGGCTTGGGGAATTAATGGATTTTTCTCTGTTATCAGTATAATGTTAGCAACAATTGTGGCAATCTTATTTGGTTTTAAATTCGTCTTTATTATTGCTTCAGTCTGCTATCTAACAGCAGGTTTGATCTCATTAAAATTGGAATGAGTTCTTTGAACCCGACTCGGGTTAACAAACTCGAGTCCAACAACCTGCAACCTTCCAAAGGTCTCATACGAAGTAAC
>JACNIV010000266.1 GCA_014382915.1 Candidatus Cloacimonadota bacterium
AACTTTTTTTCATCTTGACCTCCATTAGTGACAACTTATTTTAGGACAAGACACTAATTAATATAATGCTTTATACCATCTGATTCAAATTTTTTTATTTCTGAACCTTCTAAATAATAGATCACAGCTTCCAGCATATCCGTTCTATCGATCAATTCAATTGCCTTTTGGGGCTCCATCAGGAAAAGTGCTGTGGAATATGCATCTGCAAAAAGAGCAGTTGGAGCAACTACCGTAACCGAAACCGTACCTTCGGCAGGATAGCCGGTTTTGGGATTAAGAATGTGATGATAACGGTTACCATCTAGTTCAAAAAACCGCGCGTAATCACCGGATGTAACAACTGCATTATTTTTGATATTCAGCACTCCGATCAATTCATTCCTGCTGTTGCGAGGATGCTGGATACCAATGCGCAGCGGTTTCTTCTGCCCGAAAATACGCATATCTCCCCCGGCATTTACAAAGCCGGATTCGATTTCTTCCGAAACCAAATATTCCACAACCTTATCGATAATATAACCCTTTGCCAGACTTCCCAGATTGATCTTAACTCCCTCTGGCTTGGTCAAATGAACTCCCTCAAGAGTCAATTTTTCAAATCCAACATTCTCCAGAGCTATTTTTATGGAATCTTCCGATGGAATGTGAAGCTTATTGAAATCCCAGAGTTCAGATAAAGCACCGATTGTTATATCATATAACGAATCCGAATCATGATAGAGTTGCTCGCTTAAAAAAAAGACCTGTAACAAATCCTCATCCAAGGGCATGCTATTTGTAATAGAATTATTGAATTTCCAGAGTTCACTATCTTGATCATAAAATGAAAGCACTTTCTCGTATTCATTTATTATCTCAAATGCTGCATCTATTACAAACTCAGCGTCTTTATCCTTGGTTTCTATTTTAATATCGACTATTGTATCCATCAGGAATTTTGTATCAGAGAAGGTATATTTCCTGTTCGCAAATGAAATAGCACCGAATGCAATTACAGCAACTAAAATTATGATATTAATTACATCACGTTTTTTCATCTATCTTCCTGTAAATTATTTAATTTCCAGAGAATTTTGTAATTACTATTTGTCAATGATAGTTCGAAATTATATAGTTTTATACTTTACTTCTGGTTACCAAACCCCCGATAGGTAACCTACAAAAACTAATTACCGATATCAAATCATATTACCGCTCGTTCCGAAATTGCATTTCGAAACGCAATTGCTTTGGAAACTCTGTTTCGTTTTATAGAAAGATTCTTAAACATTAAATTGCAAAGACTTTATTACGTTCCCAAAGAGGGCTTTGGGAACGAGAACACGGGTGGGCTTTGGGAACGAGAACACAGGTGGGCTTTGGGAACGAGAACACGGGTGAGCTTTGGGAATAAGAACACAACTTCTGGTTACCAATCCCCCGATTGGTAACCTGCAAAAACCAATTACCAATATCAAATCATATCATTATATTAATATCCTGCAGAAATGGCCAGTCCCACTGCTGTCCAGCAGCAAACTATCAGAGTTAATGAAGCAGTATAATAAAATATAGGTCTATTCATTCTGAGATTCACTACAGTATTTTTAAGCCTTTCTCCCAGAATATATCCCAAGGGAAAGAAAGCACCTGAAAAGATCATCCAGGTCAGACCTTTATTGAACATATAGGATATGAATCCGCTCAGTTGAGAATAAGTAAGCAAATTCGGACAGGGAGCAGTTTTCATTCCGGCAAAGTAGAAAATAACCGCTGCTGAGAAACCTGCTGTCAATCCACATATAATCCTGGAACCAGTATTATTACCGATCTTTTTTCTGAAAAGAGTGGCAGCACCCAAAAGAGCTAACCCATCTACCAGAACAGCAAGACAGGAATTTGCCTTGCACATTACCGAAACACCCAGGATAGGAACCACCATCAGCTTGCTGAGTACTGCTATAACAGCAATGCCTGCCAACATAGAATATTTTTTATAGCTTCCTGCAGCAATGCCCATTAAATACATTCCAATACCTATCAATATCCCTGTTCTGAACGGTATTCCTGCCTGTTTAAACAAACTGCCAAGCACAACTTCCGAAAGTCCCCAGAAGGAACCCAGAATCAGGATCGCAATTAAAATATCAGTTTTTTTTGTGTCATTTCCCATATATACTCCCATTTATTTTTATACTTTGTATATATCCAAACTTTTCAGATGGAATTTCTTATGAAAGTGTTCCGATAGATGTGTCAAGAATATCCTGTTTAGTTGATTGATGTTTTCTTCTGAAATTTCAATTTCATCCAGCATATTACCAATGTGATTTATATTGGAAAACAGCTCTGCCTGTTCCCCGGATATTTCAAATACAAGATCATCATACACCGGGCGAAAACATTTTTTACAGATAAAGCCGTGTTTCTGGGGAAAGTAAGCTATAAAATTACCTTTGTTGCCGCAGTTTATGCAGGTTGTAGAATTGAATTCAATACCGATCAACCTGAAAAGTCTAAGCAGAAAACGCCAGAAGATGGCTATTCCATTTTTTTTAACTTGAGGAATGAATTGTAAGTATTTTAAAAACAATTCATAAAGCTTTTCTGCATCTTCCCCGGGAATGATGAGTTGACGGTAGATCTCGGCTGCAGCCTGCATCAGAACACCTGTTTTAAAATCTACTTCAAATAAATGTGCTCTGGTTAAAGCGGCAGATTTGTAAATAAACCAATCCGAACTGGGATTTTTATATAACACCAAATCCAATTCGTTCAAAAGCTCGATAAGACCAGTGTTTTTACTCTTTTCCTTTCTTATACCTTTTGCCATTACCGGTATTATTCCCAGTTTATTAGTAAAAATATCCAGAATCATACTGGTTTCTCGAAAAGGTACTTTTCTCAGGATAATTCCTTCCAGAGTTATCTCGCGACTTTTT
>JACNIV010000267.1 GCA_014382915.1 Candidatus Cloacimonadota bacterium
GATCATAGCGGATATTTACCTAAATTTGTGCGGGAAGGATTTAACTGTTCTATAATCAGTACTCATGCTACAGCAGAGCTTTCCAGGGTAATGTTGCGGGATAGTGCACACATCCAGGAAGAAGATGCCAAATGGGCAAATAAAAAGGGCTTCTCAAAGCACAATCCTGCCCTGCCGCTTTATACAAAGGAAGATGCAGAAAACACAATTCCTCTGTTTCAACCTCTTCATTATGGAGATCACTTTTCACTATCAGAACATACTCGCGTGAAATTTCATGATTCCGGGCATATTCTGGGAGCTTCTCTTATCGATATTAAAACCTCAAAGAATGGTAGCTCCCGCAAAATTCTGTTCAGTGGTGATCTGGGAAGACCGGAAATTCCCGTATTGAAAGACCCCGACCAGGTTTATAACGTGGATTACCTGATATTGGAATCTACTTATGGAAACCGTTTACACAATAATTCAGATGCTATACAAGACCTGGTGAATGTTATAAATAAAAGTATGGGGCGTGGGGGTTCACTTGTAATTCCTGCATTTTCTGTGGGAAGAACTCAGACATTACTTTATTTACTCCGCCAGTTGGAAGAAGAAAAAAAAATACCTGTCATTCCTGTTTATGTTGATTCTCCCATGGCTATTAAAGCTCTGGAAGTATTTGATGCTCACATCCATGATTTTGATCTTTTTGCCCGGATGCAGAAAATGCAGGGAAAAGATATCTTCCGACCTGGTAATCTGCACGTCTGCAAAACGAAAGAAGAATCGATAAAAATTAATGAAAAGAAAAGTGGGATCATTATCATCTCTGCCAGTGGAATGGTAACCGGTGGACGCATTGTGCACCATATAGCTCAGCGTCTTCCCGATGCGAAAAATACGATTCTGCTCATTGGCTACCAGGCAGAAGGCACCCGCGGTCGAACGATTCAGGAGAAAAAGGAAACTGTTAAAATACACGGACGGGAAGTACCTATAAATGCTCAAGTGGAAATGATCGATGGTTTTTCCGGACATGCCGATTATAATGAAATGTTAGCCTGGCTGATGGCTTTCAATAAACCACCTAAAAAAGTATTCCTGGTTCATGGAGAACTGGAAGCATCACAATCTCTGGCGGAAAAGATTAGGCAGACTTACGGCTGGGAAGTGGTGGTTCCGCAGTTTGGAGATAGTTTTGAATTGGAATAATTTAGTCTGGTTCGTTCAGACATCTATTTGTTCGTTCAACCTGGAAGGGTGAATCAGGCAAAGGAGTTTAATATGTTCTTTATTGATGATAAAATAAATCCGACACAAACCGATACCTGGAAAAAATTGCAGGAACATTTTAAGGAAATCCGAAATGTTCACATGAGAGATCTGTTCGAGAGGGATCGGGAAAGATTTCTGAAATTCTCTCTCAGATTCAACGATATCCTGGTAGATTTTTCCAAGAATATCATCACCGACGAAACCCTGAAACTGCTTCTGGAACTGGCAGAAGAAATCGATATTAAAAAAGCAGTAGCGCAGATGTTTACCGGTGAAAAGATCAATGAAACTGAGAACCGACCTGTT
Organism: Candidatus Cloacimonadota bacterium; assembly: GCA_014382915.1. Lineage (GTDB taxonomy): Bacteria > Cloacimonadota > Cloacimonadia > Cloacimonadales > TCS61 > JACNIV01. The sequence continues at coordinate 1,567 of JACNIV010000267.1, forward strand.
CTTCATTCAGCACTCAGGAACCGCAGTAATAAACCTGTTCTTGTAAATGGTACAGACGTAATGCCAAAAATAAATACGGTGCTTCAGAAGATCGAAAATTTTTCCGATAAGATCATCTCCGGGCAATGGCTTGGCTTTGCTGGTAAAGCTATAACAGATATCGTAAACATTGGTATTGGAGGTTCCAATTTAGGTCCGTTAATGGTTACGGAAGCCCTGAAATCCTACAAGAAGATCAACATCAATACACATTATGTTTCTAATGTGGATGGTACACATATCGTGGAAACGCTCAAACATCTCAATCCCGAAACAACTCTTTTTTTGATCGCTTCCAAAACATTCACTACCCAGGAAACGATGACCAATGCACATACAGCTCGCAAATGGTTTTTAAATTCAGCCCAAAACGAAGATTTTATCAAACAGCATTTCATAGCCATTTCCACCAATGAGGAAGAAGTAATTAATTTCGGGATCGATCCGCACAATATGTTCGTTTTCTGGGATTGGGTAGGTGGAAGATATTCGTTGTGGAGTGCTATCGGACTTTCCATTGCCTGCTCTATAGGTTACGAGAATTTTATAGAACTTCTGGAAGGAGCTCATGAAATGGATATTCATTTCTATGAGACACCATATAATGAAAACATTCCTGTTATTCTGGCTCTTATTGGCATCTGGTATAATAATTTTTTTGCTGCAGAATCGGAAGCCATCCTTCCTTACGATCAGTATCTATACAAATTCTCAGCCTATTTACAACAGGGAAATATGGAAAGTAACGGTAAATCTGTGGATAGAAATGGGAAAGAAGTGAAGTATCAAACCGGACCTATCATCTGGGGAGAACCCGGTACTGATGGGCAACATGCCTTCTATCAGCTTATTCACCAGGGCACAAAAATGATCCCCTGCGATTTTCTGGCAGGAGCCATCAGTCACAATCCCATTGGAGATCATCATCAGAAATTGATTGCCAATTTCTTTGCCCAGACAGAAGCATTAATGAAAGGCAAAACCAGAGAAGAGGTTATCGAAGAACTGAAAGCTGCCGGTAATACTGAAGAGGAAATAAAAAAACTGCTCCCCTTTAAAATCTTTAAGGGTAACAAACCATCCAATTCCATCCTGTATAAAAAACTCACACCCCGCACTTTGGGAAGTTTAATCGCTATGTATGAGCATAAGATATTTATTCAGGGTATTATCTGGAATATCTTCAGCTTCGATCAATGGGGTGTGGAACTTGGTAAAGAGCTTGCTGAAAATATCCTTTCAGAATTAGAAAACAAACAAAAGATCAAATTACACGATTCATCCACAAAAGGATTGATAGGTACCTATAAAAAA
>JACNIV010000268.1 GCA_014382915.1 Candidatus Cloacimonadota bacterium
TACCGGAAAAAGGAGCGATTCTGGCTCCTGAAAAAACATTATGTGATGTATGTTCTCGTAATGATTCAAAACCGGAGAAAATTTCTATCAAAGAAATCAAAAGAATTTCCGAAGTGATTGTAGATCCTGAAAAGTGTTTTCTTGCTGAAGGTGTAATCTGTATGGGACCTGTTACACGTTCCGGATGCATTGAAGAAGGAGATGGGAAGTGTATTTCTGCTAATATGCCCTGTCGTGGTTGTTTTGGACCTCCTCCTGAAGTGAAAGATGTAGGCGGAAAAATGGTTTCAGCACTTGCTTCGATAGTAGGTCTGGAAGGTGAAGAAAAAATGGAAGATGAAGCAATTGAAAAATTAATGAACCAAATAATTGATCCAGCCGGATATTTCTATCGCTTTTCTCTACCAGCTTCTTTATTGAGAAGAAAAAGGATAAATAATCCTGCAATGGAGGATAAATAAAATGGCTAAAAAAATATCAATAGATCCAATTACCAGGTTAGAGGGACATGGCAAAATAGAGATTTTCCTCGATGATGATGGTAACGTTAAAAACGCATATTTACAGGTTCCTGAATTGAGGGGATTCGAGCAATTCTGCGTGGGACGACCTGTCGAAGAACTGGCAAGAATAACTCCCCGCATCTGCGGTGTTTGCCCTACAACTCATCATCTGTGCTCAACCAAAACACTCGATGCTGTTTATAATGTCAAACCAACAGAAACTGCTTCAAAATTAAGACGACTTATAAATAATGCTTTTATTGCAGAAGATCATCTGCTTCATTTTTTCTTCCTCGGTGGACCTGATTTTGTGGTGGGACCAGATGCTCCTCCCGGAGAAAGAAATATTCTGGGTGTTATCGGTAAGGTCGGTATTGAAATCGGTAAAAAAGTTATCGATATGAGAAGAAGGCTGCGAAGTATTATCACTTATCTTGGCGGAAGAGTAATTCATCCAGTATGTGGTTTACCTGGTGGTGTTTCCAAAGGATTACCGGAAGACCAGCGCAAAGCTTTTTTGCAGATTGCAAAAGATTCTGTGGAATTTTCTAAGTTCTGCTTGCAGGTATTTAATGATATTGTCCTGAAAAATGACACTTATCTCGATTTAATTGTGGGCGATATTTTCAAACATCAAACTTATTATATGGGTCTGGTTGATGAAAATAACAAAGTTGATCTCTATGACGGGAAGATTCGAGTGGTTGATCCGAATGGAAAAGAATTTGTTAAATTTGAAGCAAAAGATTACCTGGATCATATTGTTGAACATGTTGAACCCTGGAGTTACATCAAATTCCCGTATTTAAAAAATATCGGTTGGAAGGGCTTTGTTGATGGTATCGACAGCGGTGTTTATAGAGTAGCTCCTCTGGCAAGACTCAATGCTGCTGATGGCATGAAAACTCCTCTGGCTCAAGCTGAATATGAAAAAATGTATGCTACCCTGGGAGGAAAACCTGCCCATAATACATTAGCTTTTCACTGGGCAAGATTGATAGAGGTTATGTATGTTTCTGAAGAGTTAGTTCAACTTCTTGAAGATAAATCTATCACAAATCCTGATATCCGAAATCTTCCTACAGAAACTCCAAGTGAAGGTGTTGGTGTTATTGAAGCTCCCCGGGGAACTTTGTTCCATCATTATAAAACAGATAAAAACGGTATGGTGACAAATGTTAACCTGATTGTGGCTACTGTTAATAATTCTGCTGCTATTTCCATGTCCATTGCCAAAGCTGCAAAAGGTCTGATCAGCAAAGGTAAAGTCGATGATGGTCTTTTGAATATGGTGGAAATGGCTTTTCGGTCTTATGATCCTTGTCTTGCGTGTGCAACGCATTCTTTGCCAGGCAAAATGCCTCTTATCGTAAATATTCGCGATAACAACAAGGATATAGTTCAATCTATTAGAAGAGATTAACTTGCTTAATGAAAACACTGGTTTTAGGATTGGGAAATACGATTTTAACTGATGATGGAGTGGGAATAAGAATAGCACAAAAAATAAAAGAAAAATGTAAAAATGTCGATGTTTCTGAAGCCAGCGCTGCTGGCTTCAGAGTTATAGACGAGATAATTGGTTACGATAAACTTATTTTAATCGATTCCATAAAAACTGGAAAAGCTGAACCCGGAAAGCTTCATAAATTTACTTTTGAAGAATTTAGAAAAACACGACATCATGCACAACCACACGATATCAGCTTATTTGAAGCTTTTGAAATTATTAAACAACACGGTGATAAATTACCTTCTATTATAGAAATTTATGCGGTAGAAGTTACTGATACATCTACTCTTTCTGAAACATGCACAACAGATGTTGAAGAAGCTATTCCAATTATATCTCAAAAAATCATTGATGAACAATCGTTATTTAAATAAATTGAATTCATCATATTAATTGATGGAGGTTAGATGAATATTCACGAATATCAGGCAAAACAGATTTTTGCTAAATACGGTGTTCCAATTCCAAAAGGGAAGATGATTGAAAAACCCGAAGACGCAAAAGATGCTGTCAGAGAAATCGGGGGAAATATCTGGGTAGTTAAAGCTCAGATCCATGCAGGAGGAAGAGGAAAAGGCGGTGGAGTTAAACTTGCCAGATCGCTCGATGAAGTGGAAAAATATGCTTCTGAAATAATTGGGATGACCCTGATAACTCATCAAACCGGACCTGCTGGAAAATTAGTTAAAAAAGCTTATATTGAAGGTGGTATTGATATAAAAAAGGAGCTCTATTTAGGAATGGTTCTGGATAGAGCAAAAGAACTGCCTGTAATGATGGCATCTACCGAAGGTGGAGTGGAAATTGAAAAAGTAGCTGCAGAAACACCTGAAAAAATCATCAAAGTTGAAATTGATCCTCTCACCGGGTTTCAGGGATATCATGCTCGTGAGTTAGCATTTGGCTTAAATCTAACGAAAGAGCAGATAAAGGAATTCGGAAAATTTGCTAAAGCACTTTATAAAGTTTATACTTTGAATGATGCGAGTCTTGTAGAGATTAACCCTTTGGTTTTGACTGCTGATGATAAATTTATTGCTCTCGATGCCAAGATGGGATTTGATGATAACGCTCTTTTCCGGCATCCGGATATTTCGGAAATGCGGGATTTCGATGAGGAAGACCCGGCAGAAATCGAAGCTAACAATTACGGATTAAGTTATGTAAAACTCGATGGCAATGTTGGCTGTATGGTAAATGGAGCAGGATTGGCAATGTCTACAATGGATATAATAAAACTGGAAGGTGGTGAACCTGCAAATTTCCTGGATGTTGGCGGTAAAGCCAGTGCAAGCACGGTTGCCAAAGGTTTTGAAATAATCCTTAAAGACCCGAATGTGAAAGCGATTCTGGTGAATATTTTTGGTGGTATTGTTCGTTGTGACCGCATTGCAAACGGCATTCTGGAAGCTACGGAAACAATCAAAGTTGAAGTTCCGATTGTGGTCAGGCTGGACGGAACAAATGCCAAAGAAGCAATTGAGATAATTGGAAATTCCAGTTTAACTAATATCATTTCTGCAACCGACCTTGGCGATGCTGCCAGAAAAGTTGTAAAAGCTGTAAAAGGAGTGTGACCGATGAGTATCTTAGTTAATAAATCTTCCAGAGTGATTGTTCAGGGTTTTACTGGAAAGGAAGGGACATTTCATGCAGAACAGTGTATTGCTTATGGCACAAATGTAGTAGGTGGTGTTACTCCTGGCAAAGGTGGTCAAACTCATCTTGGAAGACCTGTTTTCCATACAGTTAAAGAAGCCGTAAAAGCTACTAAAGCAGACACATCGTTAATTCTGGTTCCACCTGCTTTTGCTGCAGATGCTATAATGGAAGCTGCTGCTTCAGGCATCAAAGTGATCGTTTGCATAACCGAAGGCATCCCAACTCGTGATGTTATTATTGCCAAAAAATTTACTGATAACCATAATGTTACATTGATAGGACCAAACTGCCCGGGAATTATTACGGCAGATGAAGCTAAGGTTGGAATTATGCCGGGTTTTGTGTTTAAAAAAGGCACGATAGGTTTGATTTCCAAATCTGGAACACTTACCTACGAAATGGCAAACCAGGTGGTTCTGGCGGGTCTGGGAATTACAACTGCGATAGGTATCGGTGGAGACCCGATAATAGGAACTACTATCATTGATCTTTTAAAGCTTTTTGAAAAAGACCAAGAAACAAAAGCTATAGTTATTATCGGTGAGATCGGTGGCGATATGGAAATTCAAGCAGCGGAATATATTAAAGGAAATATCACGAAACCTGTAGTGGCTTTCATAGCGGGAAGTACTGCTCCCAAAGGAAAACGAATGGGACATGCTGGAGCCATCATTGCCGGAAGTAAAGGTACAGCACAGGAAAAAAAGGATGCATTGGCAAAAGCTGGAGTTACCGTGGTTGATTCTCCTGCTGATATCGGCGTGAAAGTTCGAGATGTTCTCAATAAATAATATTTAAACAAAAGGAGGTTATTATGAACGATATAAATAAAATCGTCACAATTGCAGAAGAATATAAAATGCAGGGAGAATTGCTGAAAGCTTCCATAGAGTATAAGAAAGTATTAGATAAAGATCCGGATAATATAAATTCAAGGATAAGCCTTGCTGATATTTATTATATTCTTGGTGATATAAAAAAATCAATTGAAATGTATGAGAAAGTCATTATAATAAAACCGAATTATGTATCCGTTTTATACCGTCTTGGAATTTGTTATTTCCGAGCAACGAAATTCTATAAAGCTATTGAAGTTCTGGGTCGTGTGATAGACCTTCATACGGATCTTCATATGGCTTATTATTGGATCGCTCTTTCATATTACCATGTCGGACGCATTAAAAAAAGTATCGAATTTTTTCAGAAATTACAGGAAAAGAATAAGAATAGTACTTTGGGATTTTATCATTTGGCAATTTCCTATAAAGCTATGGGAAAATATGAAAAAGCAATTGAATGTCTTAAAGAAATTTTACGTGAAGACCCGAACATTGTCTCAGTGAATTACCATCTCGGTGAATCATATTTGGGTCTTGCAGAGATAAAAGAAGCTCTTATGTGTTTCAAGAAGGTTCTTGATATTGATCCTGAACATCGCGGAGCAATGGATAAGATGTATACTTTGATAAATGATCAGGAATTAATGTATACTTTTGGTGTTGAAAGCGCTATGAATGAGGATGATATCGATTCGCTGGTCTCAAATTATCATATTGGAGAAGCATATAAAGGTTTTGCCTCTATCGAAAAAGCATTCAAATATTTTAAACAAAAAAATGAAAAAAAATAAGAAATGATCGAGAGAGAATTTATGAGAGAAATAAATGTTAATAAGATCGTTCCGGTTGTGAAGGAACTTTGTATCGATGCAAGTATTTACATTGGAGATGATGTAGTAGAAAAACTCAAAGAATTTCAGGAAAAGGAAGAATCTCAGATTGCAAAAGAGATCATATCAATAATATTTGAGAATCATAAACTTGCTGTTGAAAAAAAGATGCCTTTATGCCAGGATACTGGTGTTGCTGTTTTTTTTATAGAGCTCGGACAGGATGTACACCTGGTGGGTGGCGATTTTTACGATGCTATCAATGAGGGAGTTCGTCAGGGATACAAAGAAGGTTACCTGCGAAAATCCATGGTTGATGATCCGATAATCGACAGGAAAAATACAAAAGATAATACTCCGGCAATTATTTATTTAGATATTGTTCCGGGAGATAAGCTAAAAATAACTTTGGCAGCCAAAGGTGGTGGTTCGGAAAATATGAGTGAAGTTAAAATGATGAAAGCCGCTGACGGAATCGAAGGTGTAATAGATTTTATTGTAGATAGAGTAAAAAGATCAGGCGGAAATCCATGTCCTCCAATTATTGTCGGAGTTGGACTGGGTGGAAATTTTGAGCAAAGTGCATTATTAGCTAAAAAATCGCTACTGCGTTCTTTGAACGAAAAAAATCCCGATCTTAAGTGGGCAAAAGTAGAAGAAGAGATTTTAGAAAAAGTTAATAATCTTGGAATTGGTCCACAGGGACTTGGTGGCAGAACAACTGCTCTTGCAGTTCAAATATTAGCTAAACCCTGCCATATAGCTTCAATGCCGGTTGCGGTAAACATTCAATGTCATGTCCACAGGCATAAAAGTGCAGTGATATAAAAGGAGAGAGCATGGCTAAAGAAATACATTTATATACTCCACTAAAAGATGAGGATCTGGAAAAACTTAATATTGGTGACAAGGTTCTTATAACAGGAACCGTCTATACTGCCCGTGATGCAGCTCATAAAAGACTTGTTGACTTAATAGAAGCAGACAAGAAACTTCCTTTTGATGTTAAGGGACAGATAATATATTTTGTTGGTCCTGCTCCAGCCAGACCCGGTATGCCGATTGGCTCAGCAGGTCCCACAACCAGCTACAGGATGGATCCGTATTCTCCGATTCTGCTGGATGCAGGTTTAAAGGGAATGATCGGCAAAGGTCCAAGAAGTAAAGAAGTTATAGATTCAATGGTAAAAAATAAAGGTGTTTATTTCGCGGCAATCGGTGGTGCTGCAGTTGTTATGGCGCAAGCTGTTAAAGCAGCAAAGATTATAGCCTATGAAGACTTGGGAACTGAAGCAATAAGAGAACTCAAAGTCGAGAATTTACCTTGCATTGTGGCAAATGATATTTACGGTAGAGATCTGTATGAAGAAGGTGTAAGGAAAAACAGGAAGTAAAAGAAATTAATAAGGAGGAATAATGGAAAAAGTATCAATAATCGGTAGTGGTAATGTTGGTGTAGCGGCAGCATTTTACATTGCTGAGAGAGGATTTGCAAATATTATGCTTATCGATATCATGGATGGTAAAGCTCAAGGCAGTGCTCTTGACCTGGCTGAAGCTTCACCTTTACGAGGTTATGATATTAAAATTGAAGGTTCTTCTAATATTGAAGATGTTAAAGATTCAAAGATTGTAGTTATCACTGCCGGAAAAGTAAGAAAACCAAATACTCTTCGTCTTGAATTACTGGAAGAAAATGTGAAAATTGTTGATCCCATAATCGAAGATGTTAAAAAGTACGCACCCGACTCGATAATTATTGTTCTAAGTGAACCTGTGACTGCATTAACTTATTATGCCTGGAAAAAGAGTGGTTTTGACAGAAAGAAAGTTTTGGGAGTTTCAGGAAAACTCGATGTTACCAGAGTCTGCGAATTTGTTGCTCAAGCACTCAAAGTAACTCCTGTAGAAGTAAGCGCACTCGTTTTGGGAGGACACCATAAATTTATGGTAATACCACCCGAATTTATCAGAGTATGCGGTATACCCATTACTGAATTGTTACCCAAAGAAGAAGTAGATAAAATAATTGATCAAACAAGGGAAGCAGGGACTGCAATTTTATCATTATTGAAAAGGCAAACATCTATGTATTCTCCAGGAGCTGCCATTGCTGAAACAGTTGGAGCTATTATCAACGACACAAATGCCATCTTATGTGTTCCTGTCTGTCTGGACGGTGAATATGGGTTCAAAGATACATGCCTGGGTGTACCGGTTCAACTTGGGTCAAATGGTATTGAAAAGATTATCGAATTAGAATTATCTCTTGATATTAAGGATAAACTTAAAACTTCAGCGCAAGTGATCGATAAAACAATTGAATCATTAGGTATATAGGAGGTCGACATGAAAGTTAGTATAATTGGCAGCGGTAATGTTGGTATAGCTACAGCTCTTTATTTAGCTGAGAAACGAGTTTCCAATATAGTTCTGATAGATGTGGTAAAGGGTTGGGCAGAAGGTAAAGCCATGGATATTGTTCAGGCTTCTCCTATAAGAGGATATGATGTATTCATAAATGGTTATTCAGATATATCGATGATCAAAGATTCTGATGTAGTTGTTGTTACAGCAGGTAAACCTCGTCTTCCGGGTATGTCACGGGAAGATTTGCTTAGAGATAATGTAAAAATCATGAAAAATGTTTCTGAAAGTATTGCTAAATATGCACCCAATGCTGTTTTAATAACTGTTACAAATCCTCTCGATGTTTTAGCTTATGTTGCTTTGAAAGTCACAGGATTTGCTTTAAAAAAAGTGATTGGAATGGCAGGGATTCTGGATTCTTCAAGGTTCAGGTATTTTATAGCTCAAGAACTGGGAATTAGTCCCAGGAATGTAACTGCACTGGTACTTGGCGGGCATGGTGATTTGATGGTGCCATTACCAAGATATTCAACTGTTCACGGTATACCTGTTTCCGAATTGTTGCCTAAAGCAAAAATTGATAAATTAATAGAACGTACTCGAAAAGCTGGTGGCGAAATAGTTTCCTACCTTAAAACCGGAAGTGCTTATTGGTCACCTGGCAGTTCTGCTGCTGAAATGGTGGAATGCGTTGTTCGCAATCGAAACAGGATAGTACCTTGTTCTGCTTACTTAAGGGGAGAGTATGGTATCGATGGCTTATTTTCAGGTGTACCGATTAAAATAGGAAAAAATGGAGTTGAAGAAATAATCGAACTATCACTTACGACTGAAGAGAAACAAGCATTACATCTCTCTGCCGATAAAGTTCGGGAAGTGATAGAAAAAATTGAGGCAGAAAATCTTATATAATGGAGTTGCGAATTCCGTATTGGGGAGAGGAATTAACAGTAACTCTCCCCAGTGAAAATATTGGTGAAATAGTATATCCAAATACAGTTGAAATTCGACCTGAAAAAGAGGTGCTTTTTGATGCGATCAATAACCCGGTCGATTTCAAGAGTTTTGACGATTTTATCAAAGGTGATGAACCTCTACTCTTTATTATAAATGATGCCACCAGACCTACTCCAAATGCCAGAATTATTGATCTGCTCTGGGATAAAATTAAAGAAAAGAATATAAAATTTCTGATCGCTACAGGTGCTCATCGAGCACCAAGCAAAGATGAATACATCGAACTTTTCGGAGACCATTATCATGAATTAGAAAAAAAAATATTTTCTCATGATTCCAAAAATGAAAGAGAAAATATCTTAATTGGTAAAACCAAAAATGGTACGGAAGTCTATTTTGACAAACTGGTAATTGAGGCAAAGAAGATAATTTACATCACATCGGTTGAACCTCATTATTTTGCAGGTTATACTGGTGGAGCAAAATCCTTTTTACCTGGTATTGCCGGATACAAAACTATCGAACAAAATCATGAACTGGCCTTGAAAGCAACTGCAAAAGCTCTCGTAACCGAAGGAAATCCAATTAGAGAAGATATTAAAGAAGCGTATGATGTTATCGCCAAAGACAAACAAATATTTTCAATCCAAACAGTTCTGAATAAAGACCACAAAATCTATTATTGTGTTTGCGGAGAAACACACCAGGCGTTCAAATTGGCATGCGAAAAAGCGAAAGATGTATTTTCTGTAGAAATAAGGGATAGAGCAGATATTGTAGTTGCAGTTGCACCATATCCGATGGATATTAATCTTTATCAATCACAGAAAGCAATAGACAACAGTAAACTGGCATTGAATTCTAATGGGATCCTCATTTTAGTAGCAAGCTGCAGAAAAGGTGTAGGGGGAGAAAGTTTCATGGAACTATTAAGTGAAGCCAGAAATCCTGATGAAGTGTTTAGTAAAATTGAAAAAGGCTATAAATTAGGATATCATAAAGCAGCAAAAATGGCAGAAATTATGAAATGGGCATCCTTGTGGGCATATACAAAACTTGAATCTCAATTATTGGAAAATATTTTTATTAAAGGATTTTCTGACTTACAAGAAGCATTGAATTCCGCGCTGAAAGAAAAAGGTGAGGAAAAAATACTCTTTTTAATGGATGCCAGTTTAACAGTTCCGCGAATAGCACCACGCATCCTGCACAAAAGAAAATTCATTCACAGTCCAGACGATTATAAAAAGACCAAAAACCATATTAAGCTTGATGATTTGTTTCTCGCTTAATGAATAAATAAGGAGTAAAAAGCCAAATGGCACTTAAACGATATGAAATTGACGAGTTAGAACAAAAAATAGTTCATGTAAAAAAAAGAGGATTAGATCTAATTCGTGATCCAATGCTTAATAAGGGGACAGCATTTTCCGAAAAAGAGAGAGAAGAATTCAATCTTTATGGATTAGTCCCACCACATGTTTCCACTTTTGAAGAACAGATAAAAAGAGTCACTGAAAATTATCGTAGAAAAGATACAGATCTTGAGAAATATATTTTCTTAGAAGCATTACACGATCGGAATGAAATCTTGTATTATGCATTACTGCTGAGAAACCTGGAGGAATTGACTCCAATTGTTTACACTCCCACTGTAGGAACTGCATGTCAGCAATTTGGTCATCTTTACCGACGAGCAAGAGGAATGTATATTTCCGCCAAAGCTAAAGGAGATTTCAAAAAAAGAATTAACAATTGGCCGGAAGATAAGGTCGATGTAATCGTCGTCACTGACGGCAGCAGAATTCTGGGTCTTGGAGATCTGGGAGCAAGCGGTATTGGAATTCCAATCGGGAAACTCTCTCTTTATGTAGCTTGTGCTGGAATTTATCCTTCTAAAAAACTACCCGTAGTAATCGATGTGGGAACAGATAATGAAACTTTATTGAAAGATCCTTTGTATTTGGGAGAAAAACACCACCGGATAAAAGGAGAAAAATATTACGAAATAATTGATGAGTTCATCATTGCAGCTCATGAACGATGGCCTAAAGCATTAATTCAATTTGAGGATTTTACGAATGATCATGCTTTTCCACTTTTAAAAAAATACCGTGAAAGACTTTTATGCTTTAATGATGATATCCAGGGAACAGGTGGAGTTGCTCTGGCAGGACTTCTGGCAGCAATGAGGATAACCAAAGGAAAATTAAATGAACAGAAAATCATCTTTCTGGGCGCTGGCTCAGCTGCGGTTGGAATCGCAGATATGATCGTTGCCGGAATGGTGGAAGAAGGATTATCCAAAGAAGAAGCACAAAAAAGATTCTGGTTCATCGATAGTAAAGGTCTCGTAACAACTACGCGTGGTGATAAACTGGCAGAACATAAAGTCGCATATGCCAGAAATGAAAAATTCCAGAAAACACTTCTTGAAGTAATAAAATCCGTTAAACCAACAGTATTAATGGGTGTGAGCAAACAAACAGGAGCATTTAAAGAACAGGTAGTACGCGAAATGAAAAAACATGTAGATACTCCCATCATCTTTGCCTTATCGAATCCAACATCCAAATCGGAATGCACACCAACACAGGCTTATGAATGGACCGATGGGAAAGTTGTTTATGCCAGTGGCAGTCCTTTTGATCCCATCAAATATAAAGGAAAAACTTATACCACAGGCCAGGGAAATAATATGTATATTTTCCCGGGTATTGGTTTGGGAGCTGTTGTCTGCCAGGCAACAAAAATAACGGATTCAATGTTTTATACAGCAGCAAAAACTTTAGCAAATCTGGTTAAAGAAGAGGATTTGAAAAAAGGTAGAGTTTATCCTGATTTGACTGATATCAGAGAAATTTCAGCACATATTGCTTTTGCTGTGTGTGAAATTGCATATGCCAATGGCATTGCCTGGACAAATAGACCTGAAAACCTTTTTGAATATATTAAAAGCAAGATGTTCCAGCCAGTATATTTGCCGTATAAAGCGGTGTAGAAAAAACTAAAAATAGAAAAGAAATTAATTTTATGAAATTCTTTGACGGATTGTAATAATTTTTATTCTTGTATATAGGTTTATATGAGTTTTAATAAACAAAAAAAATAGATTGGAGGAAAAAGAAATGTCGAGCAAAGCCAGTATTGATTTTTACAAGAATTTGAAGGAAATGTCTTCAATACGTGCTGTGGCGGAAACGATAATGCTAAACCCAAAAGTTCGAAAAGTTAATGCACGTGAAGCTTATGAAATGGCAAAAAAGCAACCGGGAGTAGCAGTTACGGATTTAGAAATTTATCCTCCTTTTGCTAAACGTTTAGGACTGCCAAAAGGTGCAAAAGTGCTTAACGATTGCCATGGCAAGATCATTGGTCGTACAGCTAAAGCGAGAGTATTCTATAACAGAATACCGCAAAATGAAAAGAAGAAAGTCGAAGGTGACATCCGGGAAGCAATGTACCAGCTTGAACATTACGATTTGATTAAATGCGAGGCTGTCCTGGGTTTGGATCCCGATCTAATGATAAAAGCAACTTATGTGACAACAACTACAGATGCCAGCAATGTTTTCAACTGGTTATGCAATTTCGCTCCGCTCGAATTAATGGAAGAAGAATATAAAAAAGGCAAACCCCTTCCAATTCAGGATATTATCATTGTTGCATTTAATGAATGGACTTGCAACGATCCGTATTATCACAATGTTGGTGCTCCTCAAATCGGCTTGGTTGATGAAACCCAGAATGTTATTTTCAATTTGGGAATGCGTTATTTTGGTGAGCGTAAAAAAGGAACTTTAACTCTCGCCTGGACATCCGGGATGAGGTTGGGAATGGCTGCCTGTCACGGAGGTATCAAAGAAATTGATTTCTCAGGTTGCGCTGCTGAATACAAACATTTGGAAAAGAAATCGATTGCTTTCTACGGTCTATCCGGCACAGGAAAATCCTCTCACACAAATTCGATCGATAATGGCGGTACATTACCCGCAGGATTCGAAAAATATTGCCTTCACGATGATGCCTTCCAGATCGATACGGAAGAAAAAGTTTGTCGGGTCTGGGAACCTGCTTTGTTCGATAAAACCGACAGCAGAGATCTTGATAATCCTGATTGGAAATACCTGATTGCTCTTATGAATCATGCGATGATAGAGCGAAACGGAAAACTATTGCCTTTAGGATTGGATGTTCGACAGGCAAATGGAAGAGCACTGCTGGATCGTGACCTTTTAGGAAACTGGGTTAATAGGTGCAGTTTTCCGGAAGCTTTAACCTGGCTTATGAAGGATACAGCACTTCCTCCTATTCACAAATATAAAGATAAATATCTGGCAGTTGCTATGGGTGCTGCTCTTATTACAAAAAGAAGCAGAGCGGAAAACGTTACGGAAGAAGATCTCAAGAAATTGGTTTTTGAACCTTTTGCAAATCCGTTCAGGGTTTATGAACTTTTCAAGGATGTGGAAGCATTCATTAAAGTTCTGGAAACCGGTGCAGATTGTTATACATTCAATTCTGCTGGATACTGGAAATCCTCTGATGATGACCTGGATGATGTTAAACTACAGACTTCACTCACTCTCCAAACAGGGATCTTAATGGAGCAACTTGAATGGGAAGATTGGAATATGCTGCCTGGTGCCATGATACCTACCAAGGAATCTGTTGAAAAAATACTTCCTGGTTATTATGAAAGATATCATCCTGATAACCGTGAAAATATGGATGAATACGTTGTACTTCTGAAAGACCGTTTCAAGCAAAGACGAGAATATTTGAAATCATCTGATGTGGCAACTAAACCGGAACTACTTGAAAAGCTTATAAACGCATTGCAGATCAAAGGATAAATAAAGGGCAGACGGAAGTCTGCCCTTTGTTTTTTATCTCTCTTTAATATTTAATTTAAATTTCATTACAGGCTATAATTTTTTTAATTGACATAATAAAAAAGGAGTAACTTTTGTAAAATGTGAAATTGTCGATATTCAGAAATAAGATTTTGACTGATTTTATTATTTATTAAGTTGGTCAAAATCAGATATATTAACTAAAAAAAATAGGAGGAACCATGCCGCGATTAAGAGAGAAAATCAGATCGAGAATTCCAGAAATCAGGGCAAAGATCAAAGACGAGATCTTAAGTAAACATGCTGACAAAGTAATTAGTAACGTCACAGTTAAACAGATCTACGGTGGAATGAGGGGTGTGATCGGTTTAGTTTGTAATTCTTCATATGTGGATCCCTATCTGGGATTACATATCAGGGGCATCCCTCTTGCTGATCTAACCGATAGGATACCTGAGGAGATTTTTTATCTTCTCTGCACAGGTGAGATACCTGTAAAACAAGATCTGGAAAGATTACAGGAAGAGATGCATCTGCGTTCCGAAGTTCCGGAACATGTATGGGATGTTATTCGCGCATTGCCAAAAGATACACATCCAATGACTATGTTCAGCATCGCAATTATGGCAATGGAAGGAAGTTCAATTTTCAAAGCAAAATATGCTGCTGGAATGAGAAAAGCAGATTACTGGGAAGCTACTCTGGATGATTCTTTAGAGATCCTGGCAAAACTGCCTACCATCGCTGCCGGAATTTACAGGATAAGATATGCTATGGGAGATCTGATACCTTATGATAAATCTCTGGACTGGGGCGGAAATTTTGCAAAAATGCTGGGAGTTCCTGACTCGAAGGGAGAATTTGCAAAATTAGTGCGGTTATATCTTGTTCTTCATTGCGACCATGAAGGTGGAAATGTAAGTGCTTTTACTTCTCGTGTGGTTAATTCTGCACTCTCAAATCTCTATTATGCTGTTTCTGCAGGCTT
>JACNIV010000269.1 GCA_014382915.1 Candidatus Cloacimonadota bacterium
TTCATGGATAGTCGATCTGATCATAAAATATATCTGCGGAATCCAACCACAACTCGATGGTACATTAATCATCGATCCGCTTCCTCTTGGATTGGAATATCTAAAAATTGATAATGTTCCAATTAAAGGACATATATTTAAAGTAGAAATTGAAAATGATAAATTCCGAGTTTATATTGATGGAGTTTTAAAGAAAGAAAGCAGAATTGATGGAAGTATAAAATTATAAATTGAAAACGATAATATCCAATAACTGCTCTATTGAAATAAAATTGTAGGGACAGATCGTTAATCTGTCCTTTAATAACAAAGCCCCGAAATTTCGGGGCTTTGTTGTGTTTATTTGAGATCTTAATTAAAATGTTGTTCCAAACTGGAAGTGTGGTTCCCATCTCCTGGTATCGAAATTGTGAGCATAATCAAAACCGATAAGCCCAAATGGGCTTCTGATTCTTACACCGACACCTGCACCTATTTTCATATCCCAGAAATCAAATTGAGGAAAACTGTTGTAACTATCTCCCGCATCAAAGA
The DNA here is from genome assembly GCA_014382915.1 of Candidatus Cloacimonadota bacterium. GTDB lineage: Bacteria > Cloacimonadota > Cloacimonadia > Cloacimonadales > TCS61 > JACNIV01. Next base: position 535 of record JACNIV010000269.1, read on the forward strand.
ACAAAAGCCCGATTATCTGGTCACCAGCCAGGGGCAGACCATATTCGGTGGAAAAAATTATCTCTCGCAACCCACCTTCGTTTGGTCCTACAGAGCGGTCTGCATAACCTCGAATACCATCAGGACCGGTACCACCCAGGTAGAATCTTTCATCTGGAGGTGCTTCTTCTCCACCGTATCCCGTAACATAACCAAAACGCCATTTGGTTCGTAAAGCAAGCTGCCAGATGGTTTTTGTATACCAGCTTATCTGGGCGATCTGTTTGAAATAATTGAAATCACCCTGCAGCGGTCCACCGGCTAATTCGGAATAAAGAGTAAAATTTGAACCGGAAGTAGGGAAGAATACATTGTCGCGGCTATCACGAGAGAAAGTAAGAGAAATCGCACTTGTATTCTGCCAGCTTTTTTTATCCAGATCCTGCAGTGTTTCGGAAGCATTATCCTCATGTCCGGAAAGAATGGAATATTTCTTGGCATAGAAAGAATATCCTGCTACAAGTCTTGAGTAATTCAAAAAGCCCAAAGGACGTCCAAGCCGCACAGAACCTCCATCTGTTTGAACTTCATATGTGTCCCATTCTTTTGTTGTAAGATATATATCGAATCCTACGAGTGTGGAAGTATCCATAAAATACGGATTAGTGAAATTGAAACTGAAGTTTTGTATTTTACCGCCAAATTCCCATTTTACACCAGCCTGCCAGGAATTTCCCAAAAGGTTATTATGAGTAACTGCCAGTTGACCTACCAAACCTTCCTGGCTGTTAATGGCAACCCCGCCGTTGGCTGTGCCGGATACTTTGTCATTCAGATTTATTACCAGGTCTATATCGCCATCACTATTGATGATGGTTGGATTATCGAGGTGTAAGTCCGGTTCGAAGAATCCCATATTGTAAATGTTTTGCTGGCTCTTCATAACTTTCGATTGTTGGAAATAATCACCCGGGGAAATTACCAGGTGTTTACGGATTACTTTCTCCTTGGTTTTACGGTTACCTCGAAGATGGATTTTTCTTACCTGTGCACGATTATTTTCAAGGATGTTAAGTTGGATGTTTATTTTCTCAGCAGATTTTTGAAGTTCATGATCGAAAGTGGAATAAATATAGCCTTCTTCATAATACATGGAAGCCACAGAACCAAGCTGTTTATTGAATTTTTCCAGGTTAAATACTTCATCGTCTTTGAACTTGAACTGGGATATTATCAACTCATTGGTGAACCTTTCGTTTCCTACCACAAGAACCTTTCCGAAATAAAATTGCTTTCCTTCGTAAAGATAGATATCGATGATGAATTTATCTTCAAGAAGTTTTTTCTCCCAGGAAATGATGCGTGCATCTATAAAACCATTCTTGTTATAATAAGTTACCAGATTTTCCAGGTCTTCTTCAAATTTTTCATTATCGAATTTACCGGAGCGCAGCAAACTGGCTTTTTTGGTTTTCATCTTACTCATCAGTTTATTAGCACGGATAAGCTTATTGCCGTGTAACCTAATCTTCTTAATGGCAACTTTAGCTCCCTCGTCTATATCAATAAACAGGTCTACTTTATTATCTCCCAGATCTATAGCTTTGAAATCTGTGATCACTAAATGATAGCCTTTGGACTTATATTCGGAAAGGATGGAATTCTTAACTTCAGATTCCAGGAACGGAGACCAGTAGCTGCCCTTTTTCAGAGTAACGATTTCCTTCAGTTTGGAATCGCTCAATTTCTTGTTACCAGAGAATTCTATCGAGTTCACAATGGGAAATTCTTTTACTATAATAGCCAGGGAAACCCCCTGCGTTAGTTCATTTTTTTCCAGTTTGATATCTTCGAAAACACCAAGTTTATAAAGATTATTAATAGACTTTGCAACATCTTCGGGATCAAGATTTTCGCCAACTTCAAATGTAATAAGTGAACGAACAAGTTCTTTCTCTATATTCTGATTTCCAAGTACTTCTATTTCGAGGATCAAATTATTTTCAACTGCCAGCAAACTAAAGGTAAGCATTATCAGCATGAAAACAGTAATTCTCTTCATTTAACCTCCACAGAAAAAATCGACTGCACCATTTATAAATTCTGGATTTCTTCGTAAAGTTTTTTTCCGGATAATCTCAAAATTATCTCAAAATGAAGTCGGATAAAAATTCTTGACGTTAAATTGTGTTTTTAGATTTTCGGAAACGGTTGGGGCATTAGCTCAGCTGGGAGAGCGCATGACTGGCAGTCATGAGGTCAGCGGTTCGATCCCGCTATGCTCCACCATTTTTTTTATTTGGATATTTAAAATAGGTTCATGACAACTTAAGAGGATTATCTCTTAGCATTTTCAATAAAAGATCA
>JACNIV010000270.1 GCA_014382915.1 Candidatus Cloacimonadota bacterium
TAATCGTTTTCGGTAATTATGGACCTACCCCACCCCAACCCAAGGAGGAAGAAACAATTCTCATCTTCTTGATTAAGCACTTAAAGGAAGGTTGTTTCGGGGTAGCTTCAGGGAGCTGTGGTTATATACATCTAGACACTGATTCTACAAAAGAGTTGGTAGAGCTAAAAAAGGAACTCGGGCTATATCGCAAATGGTGTAAGAAATTAATAATATAGAGATTAGTAAAACTATGGATAGCTATTATCAGAAAACATTAGATTTTATAGAGAAAAAGACGAAGAAAATCAAGAAAAAAAATTGTAAATACTAAGAAAATATCTTTATTAGGATTTTACAAATATGAATAATTATATTTTTCGGATGGGAAAAAACAAGTGCATTATTAGAGTATCAAAAATAGCAATAGAAAGGTATTCTATTTTGCCTAAATAAGGGTAAAAGTTAAAAAAATGTAAAAATTACAAATTTTGGTTGTTGTATAAAAACTTAGAACTGACAGCCAAGCAAAGAAAGGAGAAAATAGTTATGAAACAAGAAAAAATGTTGATTACAACAATGTCGGTAATATTACTTTTTGTTCCAATTGTTTTTAATATTGAAGTTTATGCTAATAATATTAGGATAAATAAAAAAATATGTGTTGAATTTAGGCAATTACCTCCACCACCTACGGGTTACTGGATACCTATTGCAAGGATACCGGACAGTAGAACAGTTAAAATTTTACCTAATGTACCTGCTTTTGATTGGTGTTATGGATGTTCACCTACTTCTGCTGCAATGATGGCAGGATATTATGATAAAACTGATTATCCAAATATGTACTCTGGACCCACTTATTGTGGTGTTATTCCTAAAAATAACAGTGTATGGGGATATGGAGAATGCCCATTAAGCGCTACACATCAAGGATACGATGGTCTTTCTCAACGAGGACATGTTGATGATTACTGGTATTCATCTGGTAGTAATATAGATCCATATATATATTATGGTTGGACTGAGCATACTCAAGGTGATTGTACAGGTGATTATATGGGGACAAGTCAATATTACAATTGGCTTAATATGGATGGATCAACAAGGTTCTATTACTATATTGATGGAAGTCCGCTTTGTGACTACACTGGTTGTGAACCAGATAAGAAAGATGGTTGCCATGGATTAAGACAATTTTTTGAATCCTGTGGATATACGGTAGATCTAAATTGCACACAATTAATTTATGGGTGGAATGGAAATACTCAAGGATTTACATTTGATGATTATAAGGGTGAGATAGATGTAGGACGTCCGGTTTTAATTCATGTAAAACAATTATCACCACCCTATGGGGCTCATACAATGCTTTGTTATGGTTATAATACCTCTGGTTCAATAATTTATATTCATGACACATGGGATCATAATAATCACGAAATGACATGGGGTGGTACATATCCATATCCTTCTGGAGCACTTCATCATAAATCTGTAACGGTTATCCATTTAGAAGAAATAGCAGTTGATGAAGTAAAACTAACTGCCAGCGATGGAGCTGATGATGATGAGTTTGGAAGTTCCGTGTCCATTTGCGGCGACTATTCCATCGTAGGTGTTCCTTGGGATGATGATAATGGGAATGCTTCTGGCTCAGCATATATCTTTCAACGTTTTCCTCCCAACGGAAGCAGTTGGATACAACAAGAAAAATTGAATGCCAGTGATGGATCAGCACATGATTTATTTGGAAAGTCTGTTTTCATTAGTTACGAATATGCAATCGTGGGTGCTGTTTTTGATGATGACAATGGGTCTAATTCTGGTTCAGCATATATCTTTAAACGTAACGGAAGTAATTGGACCCAGCAAGAAAAACTGACTGCCAGTGACGGAAATGCAGATGACAATTTTGGATGTTCTGTATCTATGTGTGGGGATTATGCTATATCTTCTGCCCCTATGTGCGGAGATTATGCTATAATAGGTTCTTCGGGAGATGATGATAATGGGAATGCTTCTGGCTCTGTATATATCTTTAAACGAAATGGAAGTAGTTGGATACAACAAGCAAAACTGACACCCGACGACGGAGCAGAGTGGGGTTTCTTTGGATGTTCTGTCTGTATTTCTGACAAGTACACTGTCATAGGTTCCTTTGGAGATTGTGAAAATGGAATTCATTCTGGTGCAGCATATATCTTTAAACGTAACGGAAACAGTTGGAACCAGCAAGCAAAGCTGACCGCCAGTGATGGAACTGCACATGACAATTTTGGAAAATCTGTCTCTATTTTTGACAATTATGCAATCGTGGGTGCTCCGGAGGATGATGATAATGGGAATGCTTCTGGTTCAGCATATATCTTTAAACGTAATGGAAGTAGTTGGATGCAACAAGCAAAATTGACTGCCAGTGATGCTGCGCAAGCTGATAACTTTGGTGAATCTGTTTCTATTTCTGGTGATTATGCAATCGTGGGTGCTTCAGAGAATGATGATAATGGAACTGCTTCAGGATCAGTCTATTTCTATTTGCGTAGTATAGGAGAGATTTGGACAGAGAAAACAAAATTGACTGCTAGCGATGGAGCATATTGGGATCACTTTGGAGAATCTGTCTCTGTCTCCGGTGGTTATATCATCGTGGGTGCAGATGAGGATGATGACAATGGGTACGATTCTGGTTCGGCGTATATTTGCCATTTACCACTTTTTTCTCGTTCTGGGGAAAATTACAGACTAGCTGATAAATTACCACAAACAAATTACAAGGAAATTATACCTACAGAACTAATGTTTTCATCAAACTATCCTAACCCATTTAATTCTATAACAACAATAAGATATAGTATCTATAAAAAAGAAGATATTCAAATTACTATTTACA
>JACNIV010000271.1 GCA_014382915.1 Candidatus Cloacimonadota bacterium
TACGTAAAAGGTGGGGATTACTTTAACACAACTATTTATTGATACAAAAAAAAGACCTGCAAAACTGCAGGTCTTTTGCATTTATTATTTTCCTTAGAATTTAAATCTTATCATCGAATTAAGACCTATACCTCTTCCATACCGGAAGAATCCATGATAGAATGTTCCTCCCAGCATCCACTCAAATCCATTGAAGATCAAACCGGTTTTGAATTCGTAGAAAATATTTTCATCGTAGCCCATAACAGCCTGCATTGGAATGCAAGCTAATTGATAACCAGCACCAAAAGAAAATCCATTTTTGTAGGAGTATCGCTCGTTGATGTATTTTGCCATCACATTGAGCTTCCGGAAGAATGTGTATTCCATGCCCACAATAACAGATGGCTTGATCTTTACATACCTGTTTTTTACACGGGTGGAGTCATCTTCAATAATCGTTTCTTGGAAGGCTTTATAACCTTCTTGTAGGTAATCCAGATAGTTTGTATATCTCTTTTCATACCAGCCACCAGTTAGATTTTTATAGTTCAATTGCATGAACAGATCATCTATACTGACGTGCAAATATCCTTCAAAGATCCTGGCTTTCATGCCAAATCCCAGAGAAGGAGTAAGCCTGCCTACCGAATGCTCATCAGTGTATTTAAAATGTGCTTTGTAGTAATAGTAAAGTGTATCGTTCGTTGAACCAAAATTTTGAATACTCTCATCTATTGTAGTATATAACATTGAATAATTAAAATTAATGTTCGCACCAAAATATAGAGTCATATCACGTAGATATTCCCCGAATGCACTGGTGGAATCTGCCTGAAAAAGACCGGGAATCATACCCAGGCTTAATCCATGGGGATAAGCATAATTAAAAGTTGCTTTCCAGAATGAGAAAGCTTCACTTCCCTCGCCTGTATGGCTGGAATAATGAATATTTGTGTCATTGCCGTACATTGCAAGTTCAGAATAAGTTTTATCTAATAATTCCACATCAACAAAAGCCATAGATTTCAAAGCAAAATTCCAGTTTTTATGTCCGAAATCCAGCAGTGTAGCTTTGTAATTGAAATTAACATCAAAATCACCTTTGGATAGAGTTTCCTTTTCAGCCTCTGTAAGGAAGTGCCCATCCTGGAACATATTTATATCATCAAGTTGAAGTATGGAATTATCAATATTCATCTCGTATGTAAGACCGGGAAAATCTATATGAGAATAATTTCTATCTGCGATATTGCAGGGATTTTCCGGGAAGAAATCAAAACTTCCGAACAGGAGATAACTGGTTGCTAATAATGCGATTATTAATAATGTCTTTTTCATGATGTCCCCCCTAATTGCCGAAGCTGTCAATTAGATCACTGTTAATTTCAATCTCTAACACAATATCCCCCTGCACACGAATACCTCCAGCCCAGGGTTGTGTTCCTGCGCTTATTACCTGTATCCTTGGTACTACGTAAATTGAATCTCCCACAAAGTAATCCAGCTCATCCTGTGTTATGTTTAGCTCAACTTCTTTATAGATTGTGTCAGATGTTATCTCTAAAAGCGGAACGCGGAACATTTCTACTCCCACTAAAACAGAATCCTCAAAATTGAAAACCTGATCCAGCACTTGGGTACTATCATCAGAAAACAGAATATCGAAGGCTACTTCCATACCGCTCACATTCCAATATTTAAAGATCATTTTACCACTTTGATATGAATCCTGCATTTCCTGTTTGAAATCGGAAACATCCTCAACCTCGATATTGATCTCACCTTCATCCAGCGGTATGATCCAGATGCCAACGTCTTCGTAAGTTAAGATCTGCATATCAGCAACTACTTCAAAATCGATGACTACGGAATCTTCATAGCACAGGTATGGTATCACTGTTCCTACACCTATATAAGGAGTCAGAGAATAATCAAATCCATCTGGCAATATCTGTATCATTTCATTGATATTGTAATGTTCATTTGAAAATACTATCTGACTTGTCCCAATACCCACTTGAATTTCGATGGGCTGTCCCTCATCGTGTTCAAGGTAGATCTCGGTAGTATCTCTTATTGCAACAAGTTCAAAGCTGGCTATAGCAGGAACAACAGAAGTAACTTCAAATATTATAGCGCCATAACCACTTAATTCGAAGCTGTCCTGATGCACAATCTCAGGTTGAATGATATCAACTTCACGGTACCCGGAAATCGGATCGATCTCTTGAGAGGGAATTTGACCATTTATAACGTAGTCTGCCTGAATATCTACAATCTGTATATCAAGCTGAACCGAAGCAGTTGTATCAATAACGGCAGTGCTGTCACTTGTAATATCACCTTCTCCTGTAAGTTGTATCTGAATATCATTAGGAAATATCTCATCATCAAGAGGGATAGGTTGTGTGTCGCTACCGCCCATAGGTGCTATATCTGCGAATTCAACTTCTTCTACCAAAGGTACGCCATCACCGTCAAGAACATCAATAATAAGTGGATTCCCATCCAGCGAATCTCCCAACCAGAAAACTGTGTTATTTGTTATCGTTAGAAGTAATGATCCACTAAGAAATTTTATCTCTTCGTATTCATCGAAAGGCTCAAAATCTCTTGTTATATCGATAGGTATCGTAATATCAGGATAATTGGGGAGCACATTTACAGGTAATCCATTGAACTGAGATAATTCCGGTGCAATATCAGTAAGAAGAAACTCAGAAGTTTTGACATCGGTATCATTGATTTCTATATCACCAAGTATCTGCGATTCAGTGATAAGTTCATAGAATTGAAGCGTATCTCCGGAAGCTCGTAATGAAGTCATCTCCTCAGCGATCGCTTCGGCATCATAAATATCATTCAGCAAAACCAGACG
>JACNIV010000272.1 GCA_014382915.1 Candidatus Cloacimonadota bacterium
TAAATCATCTTCGTTTTCAACAGGTGGTACTATTTTCAATTTATGTACCATAAAGGGTCTGGCAATTTGAACTCTATCAACCAATTCTCCGTTTCTATATAATCGGAATTCAAAGAAATTAGTTAAAATTAAATTAGGAAATGTTCCCCTGTAGCGTTTAAGTTGTTCTGAGTATTGGACATCATCAAGGTTTGTATGAGGGGTTTTTGCTTCAATGTAACCTGTTATGTGCTGTTTTCCATCCCAAACCCGAAAATCAGGATTTCCAGCTTCGGTCTTTTTTGGTAAAGTAGTTACAGAAATGTTTTTAAAACTTTGTGACTCAGAATAGTCATATAAAAGTCTTTCTAGAGTTGAATAATAGCTTTCTTCCCGGGCATCACTTTTTGAAGCAACTTTAAATAAACTTTCTACATATTTCCTTAACATATTTACCTTACTTTTCTTCTGTGTCTTTGTGACTTAGTGGTTTTTTCTTTTCTATCAATTTTAAAAATTCTTCTTCATTAATTATCTTTACAGTACCCAGTTTCTCTGCTTTTTTTACTTTTGAACCAGGGTTTTCCCCCACGATCAGATAATCCAGATTTTTACTGATCGAAGAAATTACTTTACCCCCGAATTTTTCAATCTCTTCTTTAATTTCAATTCGTGTGAAATTCTTTAATGTGCCGGTAACAAGGAACTTTGCACCTGCCAGTTTATCGTTGATATTTTTTTTCTCACTCTGGAAATTTACCCCGTTTTTTTTCAGACTTTCTATCATTCGCAAGCTTCTTTCGTCATGGAAAAAATCATAAAGTGAATGTGACATTTTTTCACCGATCTCTTCTATTTCCAGGAAATCATCATAACCAGCTTTTATCATTTCATCGATACCAGAAAAATTGTTAGTAAGTATTCTTGACGTTCTATCACCAACGTAGCGAATTCCCAATCCAAACAAGATCTTATGGAATTTCTGATTTTTGGAATTTTCAATCGCTTTCTGTAGATTTTCCGCAGATTTTTTTCCCTGCTTTTCCAGTTTCTGGAATTTATCAAAATCGATATTATAAATATCCTCTATACGGGAGATCATATTATTTTCCAGAAGCTGCTTAACCACCGCTTCTCCCAAACCTTCGATATCAACTGCATCGCGCGACGCATAATGCTCTATTCGACGTTGAACCTGAGCAGGACAATTAATATTATTGCAATAATAAATGGCTCCATCTTCTTCTTTTTTCAGGTGGGTTTTACAAATCGGACAAAGAGCAGGAAAATTTACTTTCTGTGCATTAGGTGGACGTTTATCAATATTTACTTTTATTATTTTAGGAATAATTTCACCGGATTTAATAAGGGTTACATAATCCCCGATACTGATATCCAATCTTTCTATTTCATCTTTGTTATGTAGTGTTGCGTTGGAAACAGTAGAACCGGAAATAAAGACCGGCTTAAGACCGGCGACAGGTGTAACGGCACCTGTTCTTCCCACCTGGAATTTTACTTTGATAAGTTGTGTTTCTTTTTCTTCTGCTTTAAATTTATAAGCAATTGCCCATTTAGGAAATTTGGATGTGTAACCAAGTTTTTTCTGAAGCTTAAAATCATTTACTTTGATTACAATTCCATCAATTTCATAATCAGTTTCAGGTCGAGATTCTTCCCATATTTTGCATTGACTTTCAATGGCTTTTTTGCCGATCACTTTACCGATCTTAAAAGTCTTAAATCCTTGTATATCTAAAAAATCTAAAAGCTTACGTTGAGTTTTAATATCATCGTCTTTAAAATATCCAACTGAATACATGATCGAATCAAGTTTTCTTGAAGCAACGACAGATGAATCCTTTAGTTTAATTGTTCCAGCAGCAGCATTGCGAGGATTGGCAAAAAGTGTTTCTCCAAGCTGTTCTCTTTCTGCATTTATTCGTTCAAATTCTTTAACAGGAAGATAGATCTCTCCTCTTACTTCTATCGGTTTTTTATAATTAATTTCGTGAGGTATAGATTTTATTGTTTTAACGTTTTCTGTTACATCTTCGCCTTCAAAGCCATCTCCGCGTGTTGTGGCATATTGCAGTTTCCGTTTTCATAATATAAATTAATGCTGAAGCCATCTATTTTTAATTCTGTAGTTACACTCAAGGGTCTATTATCAACTTTTTGTATTTTATCTACAAAGTCTTTAACTTCTTCCAATGAATAAGCATTTTCCAGGCTGTACATACGTACTTTGTGTGGAATTATATTAGCTTTCTTCTCGATATCAGAACCCACTTTCTGCGTGGGAGATTTTTCGATTTTATACTGAGGATATTTCTCTTCCAGAGATTGAAGATGTTTTACTAACTGGTCATATTCATAATCGAAAATCTCTGGTTGTGCTTTTTTGTAATACAGATCGTTATGATGGGCAATCTGCTTTCTTAATTCAGCGATTTCTTCCTGTATGAACAGATCTTCCAATTTTTCCTCCATTTTTGTCAAAGATTGGAAAAATATATATATAGGCAATAAATTTCTTACAGTTAAAAGAGAAATCCTGATATTATATAAAATATCTGATAATAAAAAACGCTCCGGGATGGGGAGCGTCTGAAAGAGTTAATGAGCCCTTAGCGATGGCGGCGACCTACTCTTCCACCCCGTTGCCAGGGCAGTACCATCGGCGCTGGTGAGCTTAACTACTGTGTTCGGGATGGGAACAGGTGTAACCTCACCGCAATAACCACCATCTCTAAAGGCTCACTCTATTACAGTTGCCAAACGCTTTGCACTCTGCGCTTAGCTAAAAAATGAGGTATGATAGAGGAAATATAAAAAATAAGGCAATCGATATATTAGTATCACTT
>JACNIV010000273.1 GCA_014382915.1 Candidatus Cloacimonadota bacterium
TTTTAAATCATTTGTGTTCATAATTTTTTACTGTTTTATTCCATATCGTTTGGGGGAGCCTCAAGCACTGAATTCAATCTATTTAAAATTGCAACAGCATCTTTATCGAATCTGGAAAATGCAAACCACTTTTTACCAAGGTCTTTAAGTGATGCACCGCAGTGATAAAGGTCTTTATCATCAATCAGAAGAAACCTATCGTGAGAATCTGAGAATTTCTTAAGCACAATAGGAGCATATTGAGCATTGAATTTTTCTACATCCAAAGAGAGTTGTTTTGTGATCTGTTGGGTTAATATTGTTACGGTTACCCCTTTGTTTCGTTTACTAAAGAGCGTGAGAACCGTGTCATCGATGTAGTTATCTATGAGAATGATCGATTTTTTGGCTGATCTGATCAAGTCGGTAATGAATTGATAAGCGTCAAAAATCTGACCATCAAAGAAGATACCTTGCTTGGGTTTTATTTCCCGTCGTTCTATAGCATCAAAAATTGTTTTAAATTTGGTTTCGGTTTCAGCTTTGTATTCAATTTGTTTTCTTTCTACTGCATTAATCCTTTCAAAGATTGCAGCATTTGACGCGATAAATCGTCTCATTTGCACAAAAGCATCTATAATCTGAACACTGACTTGAACAGCAATTTCACTTCTTAGAACTGCTGAAAGCATTGCAACACCTTGTTCTGTGAAAGCAAATGGAAATTTTCTAAGTCCCATTTTTTCTTTGTTGGATATCACAATTTGTGATTTCCAAAAATCGAGTTCTTTTTCGGTTAGTTGAAACATGAATTTTTCTGGAAATCTTTCCATATTTCTTTTAACAGCCTGATTTAGAACTCTGGTTTCTACACCATACAAAATTGCCAAATCTCTATCCAGCATCACCTGCACGTCACGTATGGTATAAATCCTTTTCTGAATTTGTTTCACTTCCCAGATCATAGATCCATCATTCATGATAAAACCCTATTTTATTATCAGCCAGGTAATCAGCTCAAAATCATCGAGTTTTTCGATTTGAGAATCCTTGGGAACAAGTATAGCATCACGTCTGGAAGAGAGGCGACTGATATTTCTTTTATTGAAAACTCTAATAATTAGCTTAATGGCTTTCTGGATTAGATTATTATATTCACTCATGTCAGAACCATTATTGGTATCAGTATCGAACAACTCACAAAGCTGCTTGTATGGTTCTTTTTTACTTTGGCAGAGTAATCTGTAAATTTCAAGTATCTGTTTAGCATTGGTAAAGTTAAAACGTACATTTCCATCATCGTAAATATAAATAAGAAAGAAAGGATTAAGGGGATTTACTACTTCATTATCCTGCGAGATTATTTTCTGTTTAAGGCAGAAAATAACACCCGGTTTAATGATCTTATGAGCTGCTGCATCAAAAATATCTTTTTGTATTTCATCACCGAATGAACCTTCGGGCGCTGGTACAACAGCATAAAGACCAAATTGCATTTCTTCCAATAATTTTTTGTTGTTTTCAAGGAAATTTGCCAATTCAATTCTGAAATCATCAAGTGTGAAATCTGTAAGAGAAATGTTATCGTCCATATCTTCCAGATCGAGGACTTCTTCTTTAAGACGAAGAAGCTGCTTTTCGCGGTATTTCCAGTCATCGATTAGAATGTCTTTGATCTCTTCTTTCTTTAGCAGATTATCATCGGCAGAAGCGGTAAGGTCAACCAAGGCCATGCGCATCTCCACCCTATCTTTGAGGTTGATGTATTTATTCAGATCGTCAGTTGGCCAGAAGTTTACAAGCTGAATTTGATCGTTTGTGGAACCCAGCCGGTCGATTCGACCGAAGCGTTGAATGATGCGCACGGGATTCCAATGAATATCGTAGTTTATAAGATAATCGCAGTCTTGCAGATTTTGACCTTCTGAGATACAGTCGGTTGCAATGAGTATATCAATTTCACCTGATTGAGGCATCGCTTTCATATAATGCCTTTTCTTGGATCGAGGCGAGAAATTGGAAAGGATATTATTGAATTCAGTTTGTTGCAGATAACCTTTAAGATCAAAAGTTGATTTATTACTCGAATTGCCACCTGTAACCAGTGCAATATTTAAATTAAATTCATCGGTTATCCAAGGTTTTAAATGGTCGAATAAATAAGAAGCTGTATCGGTAAATGCAGTGAAGATGAGAATTTTATGGTTGGGAATCGTATCTTCTGACTCCAGGGATGGAAGATTATTTAATGGATTAGATATTTTATCAGCTATCAGTTCCTTAAGACGAAGAAGCTTTTCATCACGGTCAGGTGTTACAGTTACAGCAGAATTATAGATTGTGAGAAGCTGGTTATTATCTTTTTTTAGATCTTCTTTCCAGGATTCCAGATCGAGATGAGCCAGTTCGAATTTGAGTTTAGCGCCAACCTGCCACATTTCAGCAGCTTCATTCACATCATCGTCTTCTTCTTTTTCCACATCTTCGATAAATTCATCGGAGTATACACTTAGTTCATTTGCCAGATTAGCATTAAAGCTATCTATTTTTTCTTGTAGCTTATCTATTTTTTTAATAGTTCTATCTAGTGAGATTTCAAAAGATTCGATAGAGCTTTCCAGGCGTTTGAGGAAATTTACTTTCATCATTCCAATCAGGAAATGCTCACGAGTTTCCTGTTCGAAAGCAAGCATGCGGGAACGAGCTTTTTTGCGGTAGAGATCCTTGAATTCTTCTTTTACATATTTTGAAGGATTGTACAACGAAAGCGCATATTGCATAATTTCATGATTTAATTTATCATAGGAAGGGAAGCGTTTTTGAAGGTCAATATCAGGAGCAAGAGAGATAGGTTTGAGGCGTTT
>JACNIV010000274.1 GCA_014382915.1 Candidatus Cloacimonadota bacterium
TGGAAGCTTCGGAAAGTGAAAGGATGAAAAATGATTTATGAAGAAGGGAATTATTATCATATTTATAATCGTGGATGTAATAAAGAAAAGATTTTCTTCTGTTCTGAAAATTACGAATATTTAATTAGACGAATGAAGAAAAATCATAAGGAATATTTTGTGAATATTATTGCGTTTTGTTTAATGCCTAATCATTTTCATTTCTTACTTCAACAGAAATCAAATATTCCATTGTCTGATTGGTTGAAAGTATTATTTTCAGGATATACACTTGCAGTTAATAAACAGCACAATAGAACCGGAACTCTATTTGAAGGAAAACTAAAGAAAAGAATGATCGACAAAACAGAATATTTACAGCATTTAATATATTATATTCATTTCAATCCTGTAAAAGCAGATTTAGTTTTTTCTCCTGAAGAATGGAAGTTTTCAAATTATCTGGAGTGTATTGATAAAAGAGATGATTCTCCATTTGATGAATTGTTGATAAATGAATATTTTGGTTCAAAAGAAAAATATATGATTTTTACGGAAAATTATTATCTTGATGAAAGAACTGGGAAACAGTTGAGAAAATATTTAATCGATTGACTTCCCTTCCGAAGCCTTTCTTTCATGTTTTCTGCTGTTTGAGGATTCGGAAGGTTGGAAGAGAAAATAAGATTTGATGATGGTTGTGAGAAAACTTTCCGAATCTTGGTTGAGAGAATTTCTTTGAGGGAAGCTTCGGAAAGTAAAAAAGATGAAAAATGATTTATGAAAAAGGAAATAAATAATGAGCATACAGCAAGGATATTCAGAGTACAAAGAACGATAAAGGAAGGTATTTATGAATAACAAGATCTTTGTAAAAGAATTAAAAGAACATCTGAATAAAGAGTTCATCAGCAATTTCCTGGTTTCGCAAAAAGAACTCAGGGAAGGTGCAAAAGATTTCTACATCCGGTTGAAGTTGAATGACAGCACTGGCTCCATACCGGGAAATGTATGGAATAATGCCAAGGTAATTTCCGAAAAATTCGAAGTCGGCGATGTGATCCAGGTAAAAGGTGTGGTCATAAGTTATAAAGCCCAGTTGCAGGTAACGGTAAATAAAGTTACAAAAATCCCGGAAGAAGAATATAATTTATCAGATTACCTGGAAACTACTGGTAAAGATATTAATAAACTTTCTGAAAAATTATTCAATTATGTGGATGGCATTAAAAATAGTTATTTAAAGCAACTGTTATCGAAAATATTCGATGATAAAGAATTCTTTACCATATTTGCCCAGGCTCCTGCTGCCAAGACCTGGCATCACAATTACATTGGCGGGCTCCTGGAACACACTGTGGCAGTTGCGTCTATCTGCGAATTTTCTACTCATTTGTACAAAGTAGATAAAGACCTTTTAATTACGGGTGCGCTTTTACACGATATTGGCAAGGTTTTGGAATATAATATTAAACCAACCATCGAATTTACTGCCGAAGGAAGATTGGTAGGTCATATTCCACTGGGAGATCATATTGTAAGCACAAAAGCTGCAGAGATAGATAATTTCCCACCCGATCTGCTGTTTAAACTACGGCATCTTGTACTTTCACATCATGGAGAATACGAAAAAGCTTCAGCCCGACTGCCCCAGACGCTGGAAGCCATTGTTCTGCATCATGCCGATAATTTTGATGCTCAAACAGTTGGCGTAGCCCAGCTAGTTGAATCTGTACAAAGTGATGATGCCAAGTGGACAGAATATGATAAGTTAAATAACAGGTATTATTACATAAAATAGGTAACAGATGTTTAGAGTTTCGGTTTTAGCCAGCGGCAGTAAGGGAAATTGCACCGTTATCTGCACAGATAGCACCATGGTATTATTGGATGCCGGATTAAGCGGTAAAAAGATATTGAACCTGTTAGCCAGTGTAAACCTGGATGCAAATAAACTGAATGCGGTCATCATCAGCCATGAACACAACGACCATATAAGAGGAGCAGGAATTATCTGCCGTAAATTTGATATTCCTCTTTACATAACTGAAATGACATATTCGGTTTCTCAAAAATCTTTGGGAAAATTACCCGAAGGTATGGTTTTTTTTAAAAACGGAAATTCGTTCAAAATTGGTAATATTGAAGTAAAAACTTTCCCTTCATCTCACGATGTGGTGGATGGCAGTAATTTTGTTTTTAATAAAGTGGGAGATAACTTCCGTAAACTTGCTGTAGCCACCGATCTGGGATTCAGTTCCAAACTTATGCTCTATAGAATAAAAGAATCAACCACTATTGTTCTGGAAAGTAATCATGATGTGCAGATGCTGTTAGATGGACCATACCCACCTTTTCTGAAACAAAGAATTAAAAGCCAGCAGGGACATCTTTCCAACGAGCAGGCGGTTGGTGTGATAACCAAAGTTGTGCATCCGGGTTTAAAAAACCTGGTTCTGGCACACCTGAGCGAACAGAACAACCTGCCTGAAAAGGCAGAAAATATAATGAGAGAATATCTGCAGATTATCAATCACGATCTGCAATTGTATGTTTCATCGCAGTATGAAGCAACACCTTTTATAGATATTTGATCTGGAAAGGAATTTTATGGTATCATCAGTATTAATTATGGTTATGGCACTTTCAAGCGTATTACTTGTCATAGGTTTTATCATCCTTATTAAAAGTGCAGACCTGCTTATTAACGGAGCATGTTCACTGGCAAAGAGAGTTTCCATTTCGGAAATGGCTATCGGTCTTACGGTTGTGGCTTTTGGTACTTCCGCTCCCGAGTTAATTGTTAATGTTATTTCCAGTGCAGGAGGACATAATGAAATATGTTTTGGCAACATTCTGGGAAG
>JACNIV010000275.1 GCA_014382915.1 Candidatus Cloacimonadota bacterium
CTTGGGCTGGCTGCATAAAGTCATTAGCCAGCAATGTACAAACAAACAAACTTAGTACAAAAAGAATTAAAATTCTTTTCATTTCCCCTCCTTTTTATGCGTTTATTTACGCTTAATTAATAAAATAACATGAATACAAATTCATGTAGCACTTATTGAAATTATTTATTTAAAATCACTCACATTTGTAAACGAATAACACAAGGTTCATAACAATGGGCAAGTTATAGAAATGAGAAACAGGGCATTTGCCCTGTTTCTCATATTTGTGTTTATTTCATAAGGATCATTTTCTTTGTAGAAACGTAGTTACCTGTTTTCATTTTATAGAAATAGATACCACTGGAAACAGACTTGTTGTTAGTATCTTTTCCATCCCAGGTAACATCATGGTTACCAGCTGTCATCTGCTCGTTTATAAGAGTTTTAACTTTCTGCCCTTTTATATTGAACACTTCGATGGAAACCTTGCCAGCTTCTATCATGTTGTAAGCTATTGTAGTAGATGGATTAAATGGATTGGGATAGTTCTGAGAAAGATGACCGGCAACAGGAGTTATAGTGTTTTCATGTATTGAAGTTGTATTTGGTTCCTGGAATTCAAGATCGAGAGCAGCGTAACGAAGTGAACTACCATTTATTGTACCACCACCGGGAGTTGCAACTGCAGCTGAGCCGTAATCATTATCGTCCATGAACACAAAGTGCAATTTGGCATGATAATTGCCAGATGTATTGCTGAGGATCTCAAGCTTATCACCAAGACAAGCGTCAACAGCTATCATATCTTCTAATTCCGGTGCGTAGTTACCATCATAATGATTAACAGGATCAATTATATTGTCATTCGGATTGGCATTGAAGTATCTGATATCTGACCAGGTTTCACCATTATCGTCTGAAATTATTATACAGAATTCAGATTCCTTTACCCAGCCATCGTATCCTGGTTCTTCATAAAATGCAGCCTGAAGTTTTGCGCTATCGTGCCATACACATACAACCCAGTTTTCATTAGCAACCATCTTACAGATGCTCTCATGGAAATAAGCATCCTGCCAGCCACCCTCTGTGTTAAAGAACCAGCTCGGGCAGCTCATAACAACAATAGGCCAGCCTTCATCGTCATACTCATCTACAATGCCGTCATCATTAAGGTCGAAGGCAACAGCCAGGTGATCATCACCAGGATCGGTATCCTGAACATCCAGATCGTAAAAACTGAATTCACCTGTTACAGTATCAAAAGTGAATATTTTAGGATACATATAAGCAGGCCAATATACTCCTTGGCTTATATTCTCTGCCGAGTTATAATTTACACCGGTCATCCATTGTATTTTTGTATTATTGTCTGTGAATACACCATTGTAATGACTCATATCGTTTGAAGGAAGGATGAACATTTCAGCAGCACTTCCATCATCATTTTCCCAAAGGGGAGCATAGGGAGGATTTTGATTCGTAGGATTATCCATCGGTTGTTTTAGTTGTTGTGTGTATTTTGTAAATGTATCACCGTAGTCATCACTATACATAGCCATCAGAGAATCCCCTGCACTACCGAAGAAAGCAACTTTTCCATCAACTTTACTTACGATCAAGTCTTTATTTACACGGTCGATGTCATTATAGTGCATGTAATCAAAATATTCGAAAGTTTTCATAGTCCAATCAAGATGTGCTGAATATAATAGAGAGTCGGCATTGAAATCCGCATATCCATAAAGGCTGTTATAATTTGAGCCGGTATAGTTGTTTCCATAGGCATGAACTCTTCGATGTCCTGCTAGTGGAGATGGTCCGATCCATACCTGAGGCCAGATAAATTCATCATCTGCATGTCCTGTAAGTGGTGCACTCATTTCAGGATTATCAAAAATTATAAATGGCTCTATCCAGTTTGATGGAGAGCCAGAAGCATGATACAGTTCATACGTGATGGAACTGTCATAGCTGTTATCCGGCTCAACTACAGAGTGCCAAATAATGAACGGGTCACCTGTAACAGGATCGATTGCAATACCCGTGAAACCTTCACGATCGATAGTATAAACATTAGATGCACCACTGTAATAAAGAGTGCCATCCGGATTCAGATAACTGTAGAATGCTCTTCGGTCTATGTCAGGAACTGATGTTTCTGAGCACATGTAACTTACAAACATTCCATCTGCCGGATAACCGTATGGCATTGAAATCTCAGGTTGAAATCTTAAGTTGTGACCATTATAACTGAAAGGCATGTAATCATAGTACGAATCGATCAGGTAAGTGGTATTTTCACTATTACCATTTTGAATAAAGAAATACTCCGGTGCAGGATCTTGATCTCTAAATGCAGACCTGTAACCAAAGCGCATTCCTTGATAGTAGCCACCCTTGGCAATTTGTGCCGGCTGCATTAGGTCATTAGCCAGCAATGTACAAACAAACAAACTTAGAACTAAAAGAATAAAAATTCTTTTCATTTTTCCCTCCCTTAATTTTTTTGGTTTATTTTACACTAATAAGAAAATTTTAAGGATAATCTGTGAGGAGTTTTTAAGAAACTCTCAGTAAGATCTCCCATATTTGTATATGAATAATCAACATCAATTATTGCAAAACTGGTAGGAATACTCCAGCCAAAACCAGCCGAATAACTTGCTGCATCATAATTAATTTGATACCCTGATCTAATTTTAAAAGTACCAATCTTATATTCCATTCCTATATTATAAGTTTCCTGTCTATCTACACAGTTATCAAGCTGAGCAGAAGCCAACAATAATTGATTATCCCTTGCATATAGATCCATTGCAACTCCAAGAGAGAAACCCATCGGGATCTTAAATGGGAATTCATCCTGATCTTCATCGATCAATCCATCACCATCGTTATCTAAAAGATCGAAAGGATCTTCATTTAAATGACCATCGCCATCCTCATCAACTTTATATTCAAGGTCAGGTCCAAAATTCTTGATTGCCATCCCAATTGTTAAATTGTTCCAACCTGTATTATATAACGAACCTATATCAACAGCAAAGCCATTCACATCATACTCATCAAGCTGTTCGCGCAAAAACTTGATATTTGTTCCAAACGAGAATTTATCAGTAAACGAATTAGAATACGTAATGCCCACCATTAAATCATAGCATGTAAAAAGCTCACCTGTGAACCCAAAAGTTTCTTCCTCGGTTACTTCCATATAATCCATATGTAGCAAAGCTGTGCTGAGTGCAAAAGTTCCCATTGTTGTAATTTTCGATATAGCTACATATTCATAGCGAATACCGGCAAGCCATTCTGTATGAGCAAACATAACTTGATTCTGTGATTTTAAGGCAAGACCGGCAGGATTCCAATACACCGATGAAATGTCATCAGAAACTGCTGTGTATGCCTCTCCCATACCAATAGCTCGAGCATCGATACCAATTTTTAGGAACTGAAGACCAGCAGTTCCTGATTTTGGAAATATATCGGCAAATATTATTCCGGGAATAACTGTAAGAATTATAAGGATAACAACACTTTTTTTCATAAATTTTACCTCTCATTCATAATTATGAGTTCGGTTCACAGGCTTTATTGCCCGTGAACCTGCATACTCAATTACTTGATTATAACAAACTTACCAACCTTGTTATCCCCGGTTTTATGGTCTTTTACCGAGAATAGATACACACCGGCTGCAATGATTTGATTGTTTTTTGATAAAAGATCCCAGGATGCCATGCCTGATGCTGTGATATCACTTTTCTTTAGTTTATCTTTATTAAGAGCTGCTCCTACAGTGATAATATCTTCACCTTCCGTTCCATGATGTACAACTTTATCAACAAGATCACCAGCGAGTGTATAGATTTTAATTGTACAATCCTCTGGTAAATTCACAAACCACAATCTTCGGCTTCTATCACCGGTGAAATCATCTTCCCTTCGTCCGTCGAATGCACTCTGTCCCACATAAGGATTTGGAACCACATAAATGTTATTCATATTAGTTTTTGCTGAAGGTCCAGGGAATATTATCTTCATATTTGCATCAGCGTCCCTGCCGGATTCGAGTGAACGAATCCACTGGGATGGGTAACCTCTATCCCAGGTTGTTACTGCTATGTAATACTCGATTCCTTTGGGCGGATAATTAATTATACGATGATAGTATCTTCGAGATAATCTTTTCTGTCTTATTTCCTCGATTTTTTCTGGTTCCTCTAAAACTACCGAGCTTACAAAACCGTCCAATGGAATAAGTCCTCTTGAATACAACTCAAGATAAACATCTTCACCAAGAGGCAATGCTTGAAGATTTGGATTAATAAAGTATAAAGCTTTGTCATTATCAGACCAATTTTCTAATCCTTCTACTGCCAACGCTGTTGCCCGTGTCTTTGTGTAGTCATAAAGAGGTTCACCAAATACATAATCATCCGCTATATCAAATGGGATTAACTCATAATGTTCGTTATAATGATAATAATCCAGATCATCTTCAATAATTTGTCTTCTATTGGGAAGTGATTTATTATAAGTACCAATTCCGATATCACCTTTATAATCTACATAAAACGTATCACCATGATTTACTTCATAATCAATTAAGTCCTGATCAGTTTCGTATTTATCCCATTTTCCTTTTTCTACCCAGTCTTCCTGAGATCCGCTTCCCGATCTGCCATAAAGTGTGTAACCCTGGAAATCATGCCTTAGCCTGAATGCAGTCCAAGGATTTATAATAGCATTTTCATTTCTGTTTTGAGGATTTCCGAGAGAATCATAAGGTGCATATTCTATTGGAAAATAACCATATAAAGCTAATTGATCATCATATTTATCGATGTGGCTGTCAATATTTTCATATATTTCTTGCCATCCAACACCACGTTGAGGAACAAAATCTATATCAATAGTAAATTCAGATTTATTATCCCAATACACTCCAATCGCATTGCCATTATCAATAAGATTAGCATACATTTGGGGATAGTCTGGTGGTTCTGGAGCCTGGTAATGAGGGAATGTATCAGGTTCCACAACTGTAGTTAAGGTTTGAGCTTCTCCATAAATAAATTTGGCAAATCCGGCAGTTTGCATTAATTCAGGAATTGTTTCACCCGGGAATACGGCAATAACGATCTTCATTGTTTTCCCCGGGGCAAGGTTCCAGGAGCCTGCTGTTGGATTTGTCATGCCCAGCATATCACCATAGAAAGCAAACAGGTATCTTGTATCTGTACCACCAGGAAAATGGTCCGGTTGATAATTTGGGTCAGCTTTAACATCAAAACAAAATTCATCATCAGGATTTCTTCCCGTTAAAAGCCAGTATTTCTCATTTGGCGTATCATTGGCAGTTGTTGAAAAATAAGCCAATGGGTTCCAATCATCGGGACCCCAACCTACATCCCATGTCCAGCAGGCGAAAACTAATTGCTCGGGATCAGGTGTACAAACACGAGATCCAACAAATCCGGTGGTTAGTCCACCATCAGTATCTGCATCATAAGTATAGGCAAATTCGTATCCTTCGCCGGAAACATAACTACTGAGATCATCCGGTGCTATAGCAGATGCACCAAAAGATTGCGGACCAACATCGGAATCCATATAAATACCCATAGCACAATCAAAAAGCGTATCGCCATACTCAATGTTCATATTTGTAATATTAAACTCTACGTAGCAGAGGTTTTTTATATATTCATAGCTCCACTGGTAGCTCATCTGACGAACACGAATATTAAGAGGAACGTGTGTATTCGAACCGGCGCTTGAGCTATAATCTCTATCCGGATCAGGATTTCCATTCGGGAAAGGACTATAGTCGTAATAATATGATATAAAATCTTGTTCAGAAACAGGATAACCATCCTCATCAGCTATTCCATCTCCATCATCATCTTTTGTTTCTGAGAAATTATATAGATCATTTGAGTCATCACTCAAGTCTAAAAAACCCAAGGGATACCAGATAGACTGGTTGTCTTCATCGGTAATGATATCTGTTCCGTAAGGTCCTTGTGAATTATGAAGCCAGTCACCGCCATAAACAGAGAATACTGCAGGTAGTTCATCCCCTGCTCTGAATGGAAAAGCATATCCTACCGGATCTTCATCTATAAGATTATCATTGTCATCATCTACACCCTTTCTTTGCTCCCTTATAGAAGCTGAGATGATTTTGTCCTGGTAGTTATGAGCAGTATATTGCGCTCCCAGGTGAGAAGTTTCCAAAGGATTATATGCCGGCAAAAGTTCATTGATCCGGTGCCATCCGTCACAACCTATACTTACTAAAGTATCAACTACTACAGGCAAAGTATCGTTCCACAGAGAATCACTTTCGAGAACATAATCATTATCTGCTACTGGTGGAAAGTGAAGCCAAAAGTACTTTCTTCCCAGGTGATCTCTTTTTACCTTTTTTGCACCAAACCATAATCCACCGAGGTATAGATAATCTATAGACGAACCTCCCGGATATTCAAGTGAAGGCCACTTCGGATCTGTTTCACCTGAACCAAAGAATCCATAATTACTAACACGTAGCCAGATGTTTCCAATGTTGTGTACACCTGAAGTATCAAATTTCCTATTCCCTATTGTACTATCTTTGTGCATAGAAAAAAGAAAGCTGCTAATGGTTAGAATAGCCAGCATAATAACAAGGAATCTAACATTTTTTAAATTCATATTACGTCTCCCCATCTTTAATTTAATTCAAAATCTATAGGGAATACTACCCAACAGGCAACAGCCCGTCCCCCGCTCTTGGCAGGTTGAAATTCCCACTTTTTTACAGCATCAATTGCTATTTCATCCAAACCACCAGGTCCTGCTTGTAACGATTTTACAATTTCAATAGCGCCTACAGTACCATCGGCAAATACTTCAACTTCAAGAACAACTTGACCTTCAATTCCAGCGTTTTTCGCAAATTGTGAATATTCAGGTCTAGTTTGTCTTATTGGAAAAGGTGCATCTTCGTAAATAACGAATTTATCAGTTTTTCCAAGAACTCTAGTTTGTATATCATCATAGGGATCGAGTGTGGTTTTGTCGATTGTATCGATCACTTCGATATCTTCGTCATCATCACCTTCCAGATCATCTTCCACTACAATTACCACAACAGGTTTCACTGTCTCTTCCGGTGGTTTGATCTTTTCCCTGATCTCAGGTGGAATATCTATTGCTTCTGTTATATTTATTACCCTTTTAAATGGTTTTATTTCAATTTTGGGAGATACAATAAACGCAAAAAGAAGAATCAGGATCGCCAGGCTGACCGACTTATCGTAATAAGTTTGAGCAATATCTTTCCAATCAATATTTTCTTTATGCATTGCCACCTACCTTTTCAGCTTAGCTTCAAAATATACACGGAGAGCATTTGCTTCCCGCAATTGATTTAAGATGTCGGACATGATGCCATAATTCGTTTCTCTGTCTGTCCTGAAGCAAGCGAGCAAATTAAAATCTTCCGATAGTTTTTTCTGCATAACCCATTTAACATCGGGAATTGAAACTATAAAATCATCGATCGAGATGATACCGTTTCGATTCACGTAAATAGTTGAAGAGTGAGTGCGCGGTATCTTTTCTATACTGGCAGCTCGCGGCATACTTACCGGTAAGCCTTTTTCTCTAACGAACACTGTGGAAACCATAAAAAACAATAGAAGTAAAAAGGCAATGTCAGACATGGAAGCTGTAGGGATCATCGTTTCAGGTTTGTTGGTTTTCTTTATTTTTGCCATCATCACTTCCTAATTTGTTGATAGAGATATCTTTTCTGCACCAGACGCCTGGATCTTATCAAGAGCCATAACCATAAACTGGTATTTGCTTTTTCTATCTGTCTTTAATGAAATAACCATATCGGGATTTTGAGTAACAAGCCTTTTGATCTTGGCTTCTAATTGATTCATGGGAACCTGTTCTTCGATACCACCGGAAATAACGGTTACCAAACCTTCTTTATCAATCCAGACTTTTGTAAGGTTCTCATCCTTCAGTTTCACCTTTTTCATATCTGCTTGTGCGACTGCCGGTAAAACTATACCAAGACCTTTTTTAATATCGAACTTGGTTGTTGACAGAAAGAAAACAAGCAACAGAAAAGCCACATCAGACATTGATGCAGTGGGAATTCCACCCATATCTTTTCTTTTTCTGCGAAACATTAATCCACCTTATTTGGATTCAACAAGGGTTTCTACGAGTTTTTCTGAACCTCTCTGCATATCCATTACAAGCCCATCGACCATTCCCAGGAACATATTGTTGAAAAATTGCATGGGAATAGCAACGGCAAGACCGGCTGCTGTTGTGATAAGTGCAATCTGGATACCGGTAGCAACAATTGTGGGCTCAACTTCACCTGCAGCAGCAATATCGCGGAAAGCTTTGATCATACCAACGATTGTTCCAAAGAAACCGAACATTGGTGCAAGGTTTATAGTTGTGGAAAGAGGAATAAAACCTTTTTCCAGGAAAGCCATTTCGATAACACCAGCATTTTCGATAGCCTTTTCAACAGCATCAATACCTTTATCAACTTTTAAAAGACCCAGATGCATAACAGCTGCAACAGGTCCTTTGGTTTCTTCACAAAGTCTGATTGCTTCATCATATTTTTTATCTGCAACCAAAGGGATCAACTTATCAAGAAAATCTTTCAGGTTAATTTTAGCATAGTTCAAGGAAATTATTTTCCAGATAACTGTAGCCAAACCCCAGATAACAAGAAGAAGAATTGGATACATAACAAATCCACCCTGAATGAATATGTCCACAAGGCCGCTACCTACGATCTTACGGGCAAACATTTCCAGGCCACCAGACTCGGGTGCTTCCTCAAATGGCAATTCTTCTTCAACAACAGCTTCTTCAGTAAGAGTTTCTTCAGCTATAGCTTCACCTGTTGATTCTTCCTGAGCAAAAGCCATAACTGTAAATGTCAAATTAACTAAAGCTATTAATGAGATTATTATCAAAAACCTTTTTCTCATTACTATTTCCTCCTAATTTTTATACATCCTTATTTTATTTGATATTACCAAAGGAAGGCTAAACCAAACGAAATAGTTCTGCCAACCGATACATTCGATGGATTTCTGTCTAATGCTGAATATACTGAAGAAGTACTCGGATCAATATAACCATCATTATTGAAATCCAACTCTGTACCACTGTTAAATGGGTTTCCAGTTTTTCCATAAACTGTATTATGGTTTGGTCTATTAAACAGATTATTTATATTTGCATAAAACTTCAACTTCATATTCTTCCCAAAACTAAAGTTCTTGGAAAATTTCAAATTAGCATTTTCGGTAAAGGGTCTTGTTGCACTGTTAGTTTCAAGAACAGCGTCATCTTCACTAATTGGAGTATAAGGTGCGCCCGAAGAAATTCCATAGAGGAAATTAATAGCAAAATCATGAAGCGGAAGAACTGTTTCCGTGAATGGAATATAGAACTCTTCTCCAGCGCCTACTTTGAAAACAAGGTTCAAATTGAAGCTATGCCTTAAATCCCATGTCAATGGAAACTCTCGCAAGCTTTCATCACCAGTAGTAGTAGTCTCGGAATGATTACCATATGCCCATGATAGCGAATATGAAGCTGATCCCTGGATAAAGTTTGAAAGTAATTTCTGAAGGTTCAAATCAAGTCCGCGGATACTGCCGTAATCTTCCGAAATATATTCATTCCATTTTAATGAAGGATCTGCAGGATCAACCTTTTCCTCGGTGCTTACATAATTATAAATATTTTTGTAATAAGTGGTAATATCCATTATATAATCTTCATGAAGCTGATATTGCAAACCTGCCTCATAAGTGATAGTAGTTTGGTCTTTGAGTTCCGGGTTACCTACTACTATATCTGCACCTGGGTTTACTATAACATCCTGTGGTCTTCCAGTTGTAAAGATATATTGCATCTGCGGTAACTGCCTTTGATAATTGTAAACAAAATGTAATACACTTCTTTCTGAAATTGGATGAGAAACACCTAAACGAGGTGAAATCATGTATTGTGGTTTACTGAATCGATCACTGATAGTCTCATGGTAGTCAGCTGCACTGATATATTTCGCATACGCTTCAGGGTACAATTCTGGAGGCGGCACTATCAGAATACCTGATCCAGGAGGATCTTCAATCTTATA
The DNA here is from genome assembly GCA_014382915.1 of Candidatus Cloacimonadota bacterium. Taxonomy (GTDB): domain Bacteria; phylum Cloacimonadota; class Cloacimonadia; order Cloacimonadales; family TCS61; genus JACNIV01. Next base: position 10,172 of record JACNIV010000275.1, read on the forward strand.
AGTACTTTCATTAATTGGATTATCGGGATCGATCGATTCCAGATATGATCCGCTGTAACTTGCTGTTTTAATATCATAATCCCCACCAAGATACCAGACATCGCATCTGATACCAGCATTTATGATCAAGCCTTCCCATACCATTGCATCCTGAATATATAAACCGCCTTGCCAGGGATCAGCTTCATAGCCATCTGTTAAGCCAGAAGCAGCAATCGTAGCTGCTAAAAGGTCTTCTCTTGCATAGAAATCTAAGCCACCTGCTGGAACAATAATTTCTTCTTCATTGATAATAATTGTGTCTCCTGCAGCATAAGATTCTTCAGGAACGCAATCTTGCAGATAATCTTCATATCGAGCATCTGATAGGTCCCAGGGATTTCTCCATTGATCTTTTTTAATATGATGCTTGATTACTTCAAATCCACTCTTCAGTCCATGAGTTTCATTCACTTGATATTCAACATCTGATCTTAATTGATAAACCTGATTTTCATCATCTATGTATGTGCCCCAAACAGTTCCCGGTTCAACAAATGGCACAGCAATTACAGTGCCTTCTCCGGTTTCATAAACCCATGCATAATCTTCTACATTACTGACTATATTATTATCTTCAGCTGTTAAGTAGAGAATTCCATCAGTATTTCCAAGTTGATTATCACCATAAAGATCAAACGCATCAGAATCAGGATTAAGTGTAAACCAGTCATCTCTGGAAATGTCTCGAGGAGCTTGATTTACAATATTTTCGTACATGCTTGCTTTTACTTTTATATTGATCTGTGATCCTATTGTGTGATCGTATGTAGTAATATACTGACGTTGATCACTAGAAGTTTTTGCATAATGTTCAAGGGCATATCTCCAACCATGACTAAATGGAAGATGATCATAACTATCACCCCGTATAGCAAATGTGAGATTCTGGCGTTCATTAAATTTATATTTTAGTTTCAAGTTTGCATTATAATCATTATAGTTTCTATCACCCAGATCGAATCCAATAAAATCCTCTCTGCCTTCATATGGTGTGTATGGTTCATAATCGGACCAACTACTAACCAATCCCTCAATCTCATCATAAGGTTTTAAATCGTAATAATCATGATACCTGGTATCATGCCAGTTTCCTGCGCAGTTAAAATAAAAAGTAAATTTATCTCTCAGGGATGAAACAAATGAAGTAAAAACAGGACCACCCATCGCAAACTTAAAAATATCGCTATTCGAATTATCGAAAGAATCAATCAAATGATCTGTATTCAGTTCGATTTTTCCAGAATAATCACGTGATCCACTTTTAGTTACAATGTTTACCATACCCGATTGAGCATTACCATATTCAGCAGTAAGTCCACCTGTCATTACATCCATATTTGCAATTGCATCTGTGTCTATAGTAAGGGCTGCCCCGCCATCTACAGGGTCAGAAACCGACATACCATCCACAGTATATGCCACTTCGTTTGACCTGCCACCACGAATATGAATTTCACCATTAGTAAGAGTCACACCAGCCTGGATCGCAATAATATCTTCAATATCGGAAACCGAGATATCCTCGATTGTCTCAGAAGTTACTGTATTTCCCGATGAAGTTTTCATCTTCTGCACCATTTGCACACTAGCTTCAACTACGCTGTACCCTTCAATTTCTACAGCTTGTGTTTTAAGCTGGAAATTTTGCATTGTAGTAAGGTCAAGATTAATTACTACTCCAACAGTTTTACCCGGGCGAAAACCTCCACGCATACAAAAAACATCGTATTTGCCAGGTGGAATATTGATAATATAATATGAACCGTTTTCTTTGGCCCGTATACCGGCAATAAGAGTCTCACCATCCATAACAGTTATATTTGCAAAAGGGATAGGATTTCCCTCATTATCAGTAACTTTCCCGGCAAGTTTACCGGTGGTACCAGCAGTTAATGAAGTAGATATAATAAAAGTTACTAACAGCAAAAAAATAATTCTTCTTTGCATCAATTTCTCCCCCTATGGTTTATATTTTTGCATCGAACAAAAACAATATCGAGAAAATTCATGTCAATTTTTTTTTGCCCAAATTTATTTTCTCATTCTTAATTTCTTTTATCCCACTCACCTGTCAAGTATTTAGTACTTGCCAGAAATTTTGCTTTCTCCTTTTCCCATGTTTCAATATCTTCACTGACCATAAATTCATCAGTTTGCCAGGTCATTTTAAAGCCACTTATCAATGCTGAAACAGCATCATCGAAATTCACAGATTCCTTCAATATTTCATTGATAGCGATAGTTTTTTTTGAAAGATACACTGCCAATCTTTTGCGTTGCTCATTACTCAGGTTTGGTATAACATACGCTAATTTACTTTGATTTTTCTGTAACAGGATCGATCCGTGTTGTAAGAAAGTGTTATCTTTTCGAACCTGTGCGCTCCCTACTATCTTTTTTTTCTGATAATTTAACTCGAATCTGGAGCTACTGGAGAAACACGGATTTACTGCCTGTCTTTGATGATGGGAAGAAAGTTCACTCTTTTCAAATTCTACTTCTATTCCCAGGTTTTTTAATCCTTGTGCAAGTGCTCGGCTGATCTCGGAATACGACTCCAGAATATTACCACTCAAGTTCTCTGAAATTGGGGCTATTACAGAATAGGTTACTTCTTCATCGTGCAGAATAGCTCTACCCCCAGTGGGTCGGCGAACATATCCAAAACCGATTTTTTTTAATGCCTCTAAATCGATCTCTTTAGAGAATTCCTGGTTATAACCAAATGAGACTGCAGGAGGATCCCACCCGTAAAAGCGTATCGTAGGCAATGAACGCTTCTCCTTCACTCCAATGAAAATGGCTTCATCGATCGCCATATTCATGGCAGGTGACATTTTACCGGTGTTTAAAATCCTCCACTTCATCCTTCATGTGCTCCTTATAAATCTTTTCCGAATCATTTAAAATGCAATTCACATTCCTTTTACAATATTGAATATATAAAATAATCTATTCTGTTACTTATTATTATATATCCATTAATTCCAAACAATTACACCGACATAAAAAAATCTTCAAATTTTCATCCACAATCATTTTCAATTCAAATAAATGCAAATTGCGGAATAGATCCCGCATTCTGCAGGGTAAACTCCGCAATATTAGCATAATTGGTTTTAATTTTTTTTTACTCGGCAACTACGCCACCGATTTTTATAGGTTCTGTTTCATCTGGTTTTTCATCATTCTTTTGATCTATTTCTGTACTTATTCCACGTTCTTTTTTCAGGTCTTCATAAAACAGAACCATAGAAGTCATCATATATGGTTGAAGCCAGAGAAAGCCGATTCCGAACGATAATACGCTCAGGAACATCCAGCCGATGAAGCTCAAATTGAGCATAAATAATTTACTTTTATACCCGTACATCATTTCCTTGCTTTTACGAAGTGCTTCCGAAATCCCAATATCGGGATTGTCTATAAACAGAAAGAAAGCCATGCTGTAACCGTACGCTGCTACCGGGAATTATAAGTAGTAAACTCCACAAGAAAACATACAGGTTCATCAACCAATATAAACCCAGACTTCTTCCAAAAAGTCCCAAATTTGGACCGGAGAAATTGAAAGCCTTGAAAATAAAATTAAAATCAGTAATATTTTTTCGTACCAGCTTCACAAAGAAAAGTAAAAATCCATACATGAGTGGTCCCATAATGGCAATAAACGCAATCTGCCCCAAGCCTGGAATGGACGCAATTACTGAAATGATTCCCATATAAATAAGCACAGCAACGATTGCATTTCCCCAACTACCTGCCAATGTCTCTCTGGCAGCTTTTCTAATTTCAAAATTCTGTTTCATTAGTTCTCCTTTTTAGAATTTTATGCTTTTAATAACACTCTCTTTTCTTGCTTCAATATCTTTCAAATCAATCTCTATTAATTTATTCAAACTGAAAGATTCAATATTGAATGATGCCATAACT
>JACNIV010000276.1 GCA_014382915.1 Candidatus Cloacimonadota bacterium
AAGTCCGAATGCAGGATGCTGGTTACCCTGGGCGCAGACCTGGTGGGTATGTCCACCGTTCCGGAAACGATTGTTGCAATACATAGCGGTATGAAAGTAATTGGTATATCTGTGGTCACCAATCTCAGTAACATATTTCACAGCCATCCACACAGTCAGGAAGAGATCAGGGCAAATGCCGCCAAAGCTAAAAACAATCTTGAAACTTTAATAATAAATTTAGTAAAAATAATATAGATGAGGAAGTAAAATATGTCTGCCAATAATTTAACATTAAAAAGATTGGAAGAATATGAAGCAATTCTCTTGAAAGAAAGAGATGAGACCCGGAAAATCATCAAAGGTATCGATGAGATCCAGAAACAGGGTGCTAAAAATTGCAGCGGAGATCTCTCTTCCTACTCTCTGCATCAGGCAGATATGGGTACGGATACCGATCAAGCAGAAATGCGCGTATATCTTCTCGAAAAAGAGATTGAAAAATGTAAGGAGATCAACTCCGCTTTGAAACGGATATATGAAAAATCATATGGAATTTGTCAGATCTGTGGGAAACATATACCTCACAACAGATTGAAAATAGTTCCCTACGCAAAATTCTGTATAGAGTGTAAATCGAAGGAAGAAAAAAACAGCAAAAGAAGAATTTAGTGAAAAAATATGCTTATCTCTGGATAACTCTAATCGTTATTATTATCGACCAGCTTTCCAAATTACTTATACGAAACTTGCTGGAACTCGGCGAGATAATTAAGATCACTCCCAAGATCATCTGGATAACCTATGTGCAAAATACAGGAGCTGCCTTCAGTCTCAGCTTTGGAACTCCCGGTTTAAACAAGATAGTTTTCATCATTTTATCTCTGCTGGCTATCTTCCTGATCTTCTACCTCCTCTCTAAAACAAGTTCGAAAATCGAAAAAATATCCTTTGCTCTGATCCTGGGTGGAGCTGTGGGAAATTTAATTGACAGGATAGCCCTGGGCAAAGTAACTGATTTTGTCTGGTGTGATTTTCCGGACGTGATCATGACCAGGTGGCCGGTATTTAATATAGCTGATAGTTCCATTGTGATAGCCATTGCCATAATTGTGGCATATACAATATTTCACAGGGACAAAGCTGTGGAGGAAAAATGAAAATAAAACTTTTATTAACACTGCTTGGCCTTCTTATGATATCCTTCCTGTTTGCAGAATATGTAAGCATTTACGATATCCAATATACTGAAGCCACTAGTGGTGATTCACCCTATAACGGGCAGGTTGTTACCACCAGTGGGATTGTAACAGGTGCTGATTTTAGCGGATATGATACAAATTTCTTTATATCCATGCCGGCTGGTGGAGCCTGGAGTGGACTTTATATTTTTGCTGCCAATATATCACCCAGCCCCGGTGATGAAATTGAAATAACCGGAGAAATTTCCGAATATTTCAACTTTACTGAAATCGCTTACGGAACTGCTACAATTCTCAGCAGCGGTAACTCTGTTCCCGATCCGGTTCAGATAACCACAAATGAGCTGGCTACGGAAGAGATGTACGAAAGTGTTCTGGTTACTATCTCTAATGCAGAAGTCACTATAATTCCCAATAGTTATAATGAGTGGTATGTTGATGACGGCAGCGGAGAATGCCAGATAGACGATGGTTTCTATGAATATCTCAATCCCCAGATCGGTGATGAATTCCTCTTCATTACCGGTTTAGTTGATTATAATTTTAATAATTATGCTGTTAATCCTCGTAATGCCAATGATCTGGTTCTTGGTGGACTGGGAGCAATTGTTTGCGATTATTATCCAGCTGCCGGCGAAGATGTGCTGGTTCAGTTTTCTTACAATGACAGTTGCGCTGTTCTACTCTGGTGGAGAACTTCCAGTGATTATGATTACGATGAATACCTGGAAATGACTACCGACCGTTCCATAGAATATTATGCCACTATTCCCGGACAAAAGGAAGGAACTACTGTTTATTTCTATATTATTGCCAAAGATTCTACCGGTACGATAGAGACTTTCCCAGCTGGTGATCCCAAGCAGATCTTTTATGAAGTTACATCTCACAAAGCAATTCTGAATCTTCCGGCCAAACCTTTTAATCCCTATGCCGGAGAAACATTTCCTATCGAATTTGCATCTCAGAGCGGAGATAAAGCTATCCTGCGCATTTATAATGCAGAAGGAAAACTGGTTTTCGAACCTCAACATATTATCATTTCAGGTTCAACAGGTATTACTCATTACGACTGGGATGGACGAGACAAGGAAAACAAACTTCTACCTCTTGGTTTGTATATCTGCTATCTGGAAGTAATAGAGATAGGTTCCGGTAATAAAAAAACAGCAAAAGCTCCGATCGTTATCGGCGCTCCCCTGGATTAGGAGGTTATATATGAAATATAGATATCTTTTTTTGCTTGTGTTATTAGTCGCTGTGGTAAGTCTTTCTGCCATATTCGATGATTACGAACCTTCAGCCCGGGCTCGTGGAATGGGCGGTGCTTTCTATTCCCAAAGTGACGATGCCAACGGTATCTTCTACAATCCTGCCGGTCTGAACATGGCGAGTACCAACCTCATGATCGGTTATTCCAAGCTTTTCAGCAATGATTTTCAGATATTGAATACAGTAGCCCTCACTATAGAATTACCCCGCAAATTTGGTATTATCGGGATCGGTCTGCAATCCATGGATGTGGATTTCCACGATGTGAACCTACTCTCGGAAAAAATTTATGCCCTGGCGCACTCCTTCCGATTGATGCAGGATATTCATTCTGAGATCAACCTGGGCTATACTTTCAATATGTATCATCTGTCG
>JACNIV010000277.1 GCA_014382915.1 Candidatus Cloacimonadota bacterium
TTCTTCTTTGCAGAATAGAAATAATAATTTTTCGAATTTTAAATTTTCTAGATTTCCCCCAAAAGCTTCAATAAGAGATAAGAATATTTTTTTTCGATAATACATTTTTCCCCGTTTCTTACAGTGCAAATCTATAGATTCTTCTTCTAAATGTAAAGAAATTTATTTTTAGTATCTAAAAAGAACAGCTCGATGATCTGTCTATATGAATATATTTTGTCCGTTTTTGCTGTTGTTAATTTCTACATTTTTATTTCTTTACCACTCAAATTTTACATTCAATTGCCGTACTGCCAGCGTATCATCAACTCTTTTCACAGGTGTATTCAGCGGAGCATTTTTCAATAGTTCAGGATTTTCTTCACACTCTTTTGCAATTTCTATCATTGCATTAATGAATTCATCCAATGTTTCTTTGCTTTCGGTTTCTGTGGGTTCTATCATCATGGCTTCATGCACGATAAGCGGGAAATAAATAGTTGGTGCATGGAATCCTTTATCTAATATTCGTTTGGCAATATCCAGTGTTTTGATACCATATTTTTCTTTTTGCCAATTCCCGCTGGCTACGAATTCGTGCATACAGAATGAATCTTTGTAAGGGATCTCATAATAGTTTTCCAGCTTTTTCTGGATATAATTTGCATTGATCACTGCATTTTCAGCAACTCTTCTCAAACCTTTTGGACCTAACATCTTAATATAAATATAAGCGCGGACGCTGACCGCAAAATTACCAAAGAATGAATGTACTTTCCCAAAGGATGTTTTTTCATGTGTATAATCGAGGAAATATTTATCATCTTTCTTTCCAATCATTGGAACTGGTAGGAATTTGATCAGATCTTCACGAACGCCGATAGGACCTGCACCCGGACCGCCGCCGCCATGAGGAGTAGCGAAAGTTTTATGAAGATTGAAGTGCATGATGTCAAACCCATTCTCACCTGGTTTCACAATACCCATGATTGCATTGAAATTTGCTCCGTCCATATACATCAAACCATCCACACTGTGAATTATCTCTGCGATTTCCTCAATCTGAGATTCAAAGAGACCAAGAGTGTTTGGGTTTGTAAGCATAAAACCTGCTGTCTCGTCATTTACATGAACTTTCAGATCTTCAATGTCGACCAATCCTTTTTCATTGGATTTGATCTCTACCATTTCATAACCTGCAAGAGTCACACTTGCTGGATTTGTTCCATGAGCAGAATCGGGGAGTATTATCTTCTTCTTGTGGGAATTTCCCTTATGGACATGATATGCTTTCATAACCTTAAGACCGGTAAATTCACCGTGAGCACCGGCAACGGGTTGTAATGTAACTCCTGCAAATCCGGATATTTCTGCCAGATCTTTCTGCAATTCAAATAAAATTTCCAAAGCACCCTGAACAGTGTCTTCATCCTGGAGTGGATGAAGCTTATTAAAACTATCGTTGCGAACCAGAGTTTCATTTATTTTGGGGTTATATTTCATTGTGCAGGAACCAAGTGGATAAAAACCTTTTTCAATGCAGTGGTTCATATGGCTCAACTCAAGGAAATGACGCATAACATCAAGCTCACTTACATCAGGAAGTTTAACTTCTTCTTTTCTCTGGAATTTCTCAGGAATGCATTTGTTCATAGAGATTTCCACATCATTGGTGGGAAGCGTGTAACCTTTTCTACCGGGACTATGTTTTTCAAATATTGTTTTAGCCATTATTTCTCCTTTTCCATATAATCCCCTTCTCAGGGTAGTTTTTAGCGGAAATTAGCGAGAGAATTCCTGCAGAGCATTCACTAATTCATCCAAATCACATTTCCTCTTCTTCTCTGTAACGGCAACCAGTAGCATATTATCATATCCGAATTGTTTCAGATCGATTCCCGGGAAGATATTTTTTTCTTTCAGTTTGAAAATTATTTCTTCTGCCGGAACAGGAGTTTTCACTGCAAATTCTTTGAAGAAAGCTACACCAAAAGCCAGAGAGAAGCCATCGAGTTTGTTTATTTCATCAGCCAGATAATGCGCTTTTGTTGTGCTCTGTACAGCAACTTCTTTCAATCCTTCTTTTCCCATTAAAGACATATAGACCGTTGCTGCCAGATTGCATAAAGCTTCATTAGAACATATATTAGAAGTTGCTTTCGCTCGACGGATGTGTTGCTCTCGAGCCTGTAGAGTCAGGCAATATGCTTTTTTGCCATCAGCATCCAGAGTTGCTCCCACGATTCTGCCGGGCATACTTCTCCCGAGGGTGATATTCGAAGCCAGAAAACCGAAAAGAGGACCACCAAAATTCTGAGCGTTGCCCAGTGCCTGTCCTTCACCCATAACAATATCAGCTTTATATTCTGCGGGAGAGTTCATAACAGCCAGAGATATAGGATCAACAGCAACAATGAAAAGAGCTTTCTTAGAAGAATGAGTTATTTCTCCAACCGCAAAAGCATCTTCGATGTTACCGAAGAAATTTGGTGTTTGCAACAGTACACAACTGGTGTTGTCATCCACAGCTTTTTTTAATGCATCGAGATCAACCAGCCCATTTCTGGCAGGAACAACTACAAGTTCTATTCCCACGCCTTCCGTATAAGATTTTATTACTTCCAGATAATTTGGATTAAGCGTTCCGACGATAATAGCTTTAAAATTCTTTGTTTTTTGGGTTGCCATTAGAATTGCTTCAGCTGCTGCGGAAGCGCCATCATACATACCAGCGTTGGAAATCTCCATTCCGGTAAGTTCACAGATCATCGTCTGATATTCGTAAATGTATTGCAAAGTTCCCTGGCTTACTTCTGCCTGGTAAGGAGTGTATGCAGAATGAAATTCAGGTCTCAGAATTATATGGTCAACCGCTGCCGGGATAAAATGATCATAAATTCCACCGCCCAGGAATGAATTTGCGTGGCCAGTAGAAATATTCTTTGCTGCTAGTTCAGTTATTTTACGTGTAATTTCCAGTTCGGAATACGGTTCATCTAAACAGCAGTCTTCTTTCAGCAGGAATTTTTGGGGGATATTAGCTAACAGATCTTCAAATTTTTTCACTCCGATTTCTTTCAGCATCTCTTTTCGTTCTTTATCTGTATTGGAAATAAAGGGCATAATTTTACTCCTTGATTCATTAAATTTTTTCTACAAATTTCTATCGGAGATTATTCTGTCAAATGAAAAGCATTCCGACTAATTCAAATAGTTGAACTTAATGAAATTTCAATAAAAAGGGTGTTATTAATTCGATTATCTTATTAAGTTCTCAATCCGGAAATCAAGGATAATATTCCCATTAATATCAAAAGTAAAAGTATCAATTTCCTGAAATGATCTTCCTTGATTTTATGTGAAAGTAAGTTACCGGCTATCACTCCAACCAGAAGCCCCGGGGAAAAAACAGCAGAAAAGGAAAGGACTTCTTTAGTGAAAAGACCGTTTAGAAAGTAAACCGGAATAGTGAATATATTCAGTAGAAAAAAGTAAACTGCCAGATTACCGCGGAAGGCATGTTTTTCAACGCCTTTGTTTGCCATGAATAGAATGATCGGAGGACCGCTGATAGAGATGCTTCCACCTAAAAGACCACTGATCAGTCCGATCGGGATCATTGCTATTTTTTCATGTTTGAATTGCTTCTTAAATCCCAAAAGCAAGAGCAGTCCAAATAGAAAGATTAAGCTTCCAATAAAGATCTTAAGAGTATTCTCGTTTAAAATTACCAGCAGATGAGCGCCCAATGGCATAGCAATAATTGCAAAAACCAATAATATCCAGATCTTCCTTAAGTTTATTTCCTTCCAGGTTGAAAAAAGTATAACAATATTAATGATCATAGAAAACAAAATAAGTACTGGAACGGCCGTTCTAGGAGAAATAAAAAGCGTAATTAACGGAATCGCCAGAATGGAAAAGCCGAATCCGGAAATTCCCTGCAGCATGGCAGACGCAAAGAAAATGATGCTCCCTATCAAAACTAATTCCATTTCCATATTCAGAGTTCTCCAAAATTAATTGCTTCGAACTTTGAAAATCATTGATCTTTGTCAAAGTATATTATAGTAAACGTGTATTATGACCTTTTCTTGACACAATAGATAATAACTGAAAAATGCCAGTAATGAAAAAAAATGTATCGAGAGTAAAAGCTGCAGTTCCTGTGACTGTATTTATACTGCTTAGCGTTATTTTCTTGTGGGGGCAGGAAGGTGCAGTCGAACCGGTTTCAGATCCTGTTGACAGCTTACGGATAGATTCACTGAAAATTGAACAGGTAACTATCGATACTGTGGAGATCGACTCGGTTTTCTATTTTGCAGACAGTATTTTCTATGACGTGAAAAATGAAACAATTGATCTGGTTGGGAAAGCTAAGATCACCTATCATAATTCAAATATTATTTCGGATACAATTACGATCAACCTGGCTAAAGAGCAAGCTTTTGCCAGGGGGAAATCTTACCTGCAGGATGGCACTCAGAATATGCTGGGGAAAGACATCTACTTCGATCTCGATTCGCAGTGGGGGCTTATAAAAAACGGGATCAGCGAATTCGACAAAGGATTTTACTACGGCGAAGAAATACGTAAAGTAGATAAACATACATTTGATGTAGATAATGGACTTTTCACTACCTGCGATGCTCTGCACCCGCATTTTTATATTTATGCGAATAAACTGCGCGTTTACCAGAATGATAAAATAGTAGCCAAACCGATTGTATTTTATGTTAATAATTTTCCAGTGATGGCTCTCCCTTTTGGCACTTTCACCATCAAAAGGGGCAGGCAGACCGGCATTCTTGTGCCTTCCCCCGGCTGGAACAAAGTTAAAGGGAAATACCTGGAAAATATAGCTTTTTATTATGCTTATAAGAATTTTGCCGACGCAACTCTCTACATGGATTATTTTGAAAAAACCGGCTGGGAAGCCGGATTCCATTCCCGATACCTTAAACGTTATATTTTTAATGGGAAATTGAATGCTATTTTACAAAAAAGGATTGAAAGTCCTAAACAATCCAGTTACGAATGGGAGATCAATAGCACTCACCATCATGATTTCGGCAATAAGACCACTTTTGATGAGAATATAATTTTTGTCAGTAGTAAACGTGTGTGGGAAGGGAGTGATATCCTGGATGAAAGACTGACGGAAAAGATCACTTCCAGACTTGCTTATAAGAGACCTTTATTCAACAGTACTTTAAATATAACAGCGACATACGTCGACGACTTTGAAAATAACAGAAAAGATATTACATTGCCCGATGTTTCTTATTCTCTTCCTTCCAAACCTGTTTATGAACTTTTTCTGAGTGAAGATGATGAAATGCCAGAAGACGCCTGGTGGCAGGATTTTTCGTATTCCTATGGTTTTAAAGCAAATCATGTGGGTGATATCAATGATTCAACAGCTACGTTCTGGGATGTGCTCTACGACGATACAATAGGACCAGATTCAACCTATGCAACAGGAAATCAGCATAATGCCGGAATCAAACATTCTGCCAGTTTGAGTTATTCCTATAAATTTAAGGGTTGGCTGAATCTTTCCCAGTCTGTTTCCGGAAATGAAGTCTGGTTCGATCGTGATATGGAAGGTGCAAAGTTAGTGCGAGGGGCAGATTACAATACAAGATCTTCTCTCTCGTTCAACCTGTATGGGATCAGGAACATGCCTACGTTCTATCTATCTGCTGTCAGACATATCATCACTCCCAGCGTTAGTTTTACTTACAAACCTGATTTTTCCAGGAACGACAGATTCTACAATTTTGGTGATATTGGGCTGAGTACAGGGGCAAAACAAAGAACGATTAGTCTTTCGCTGAGCAATACATGGCAATTAAAACTGAAACAAACTGCAAATACCAGGGAACGGAAGATAAATGATTTCTTCAAAATAGGCTCCTCTATCAGTTATGATTTTGAAAAAGAAGGAAAGGGATTTACCGAGACTATCGGTCACAGCATAAATCTGAATCCGAATAAATTTGCCTGGAGCGTTATCGATCTTTCAACAAAACCTTCCGGCTCGATCACCCAGGAAACTTATGGGTTAAAATTCAAAGGATGGGACCCTGATAAATGGGATTGGGCAGTATCGAACTGGACTTTTAGAGTTACTACGAAACTGAATTTCTCAGGTGATGCAAATTATATAGATTATTTTCCTACTCCCCAAAATGAATTTGTTACAGGTGAATTTTTTCAGAGTGATACACTGTCTGTAGAAGAGGATAGAATGATAACTACATTGGAAGAATTAGATGAATTATACCGGGAAAAAAAGAACTGGTCATTCAATTTTTCTCATACTTATAAGACCAATAAAACCTCTTACGACATTAATGATTATACCAGCGATCTTCGTATGTCCGTTTCTGCCAAACTTACCCGAAACTGGTCGGTCAATTATGATAATTATATAGACCTCAAAGACGATGAACTGGTCTCACACAACTTCACTATCACGCGTGATCTTCATTGCTGGAAAGTCTATTTTAAATACACCAGACAGGGAGATTACTGGAGTTACCGGTTCCAATTATTTAATATCAAACTTCCGGAGGATCTTAAATTCAGAACTTCGGATCATAGTTAATCTTGTTTACAAGTTCAACTTGTAAACGAGATAGAAGATAAGTGGATGAAATTATGGATTTGAAAAAAGCTGTGTTTCTCGATCGTGACGGCACAATAAATTGGGACGAAAACGGATATATCAACAACCCCGATGATTTTCATCTTTATCCGTATGCAGGAAAAGCAATAGCAGAACTTAACAAAATGGATTTCCTGATCTTTGTGGTAACCAATCAATCCGGTGTTGCACGTGATATATATAAGATACAAGATATTGAAGCAATACACGATAAAATGAATATATGCCTTAAAGAATTTGGAGCACATATCAATGAAATATTTTTCTCTCCTTATCATAAACACGGAAAGATCATACCTTATAATGTGGATCATGAAGACCGCAAACCCGGGTTGGGAATGTTCAAAAAAGCATTGAAGAAATATAATTTCAATATTAAGAATTCCTTCATGATCGGGGATAGGTACGCAGATATTGCCTTTGGTAAAAAAGCGGGTCTTACAACGATACTTGTCCTTACAGGAAATGGGGGGAAGGAGTTTTTTCAAAAAAGAAATGATAGGGAATATAAGCCCGATTTTGTTGTTAAGAATTTAATGTCGGCAGCGAAATTAATGCAATGGATGAAAGATAAATGAAAAAAATCTGGATCGCAATCATAGTAGTTTTCATAATAATTTCCTGCGGAAAAACCGAATCCGGTCCTACCTCTATCGATCCGCCATTAGTTCCTATTCTGGACAGCCTTTTCTTTGGAACGGATTCCACTTTCGAAATTGTTACCTGGAATATTCAAAATTTTCCAAAAGAAGATATGATCACAGCAGATTATGTGGTTCAGATCATTATGGCTATCGATGCGGATGTGTTTGCCCTGCAGGAGATCGAAAGCAGCAGCTATTTTGATTTTGATTATGTTGTTGATGAATTGCAGGAAATAGATTCACTTTACAATTGGGATGGTTATAAAGCAAACAGTGATACTTATGGCAACCTGGCATATATTTATAAAAACGATTTCGTAGAAGTAGATAGTATTTACGAAATTTACCAGGATGATTGGTATGCTTTTCCACGCTGTCCGCTTGTATTTGAATTAACTTATGATGAACAGGAACTGGTGATCATTGATAATCATTTGAAAGCAGGTGGAGATTCTGAGGATGAAGATAGACGTGAAGAAGCTTCTCAAAAACTTCAGGCTTTTATTGATAGCTCTTTTACAGATATGGAAGTGATTCTGGTGGGCGATCTGAATGATGATATTTCCGAACCACAGAACACAAACGTTTTCTGGAATTTTATTTCTCAACCAGATAATTACCTTTTTACAGATATGGAAATTGCAGAGGGAAGTAGTTCAAATTGGTCATATCCTGGTTGGCCCAGCCATCTGGATCATATTCTGATAACGAATGAACTCTTCGATGAGTTTTCTCTGCCTTCCGCTGCAATTCAAACTTTGAAGATTGATAATTACCTGGAAGGCGGCTGGAATGAATATTATGAAAATGTATCCGATCACCGTCCGGTGGGGCTGAAATTATATTTTGAATAACCCATGAAAAAATGGAGTGAATTATGAAAAAATTAATTGTATTAATTATTTTATTTTTTGCATTTTCATATTTAGTTGCTGACGAATCGCTTTATGTACCGGGGCAGCTTCTGATTCAGCTTGAAGAAAATACAAACGAGAATCTGCAACTAATCTCAGAAAACTTTTCAAATTTAAATCTAAAACCGATAAAACAACTATCACGCAGAATGCATATCTGGCTTTTTGAATATGATTCCGGTATTCTACTAGATGAAGATATTCTGATCGCCATAAAAAGGCATTCCGTAGTAAAAGAAGCTCAATTCAATCATTATGTGCAGGAACGGGAAACATATCCCGATGATCCTCATTTTAACAATCAATGGGCCTTGGAAAATACCGGGCAAACAGGAGGTCTTCCCGATGCCGATATAGATGCTCCCGAAGCGTGGGATTTGAATACCGGAGGTATTACAGCTTTTGGTGATACTCTGGTTGTGGCAATTGTAGATGCTGGTGCATATATTAGTCATCCCGATATTAACTGGTGGAAGAATTACGATGAGATCCCTTGTAACGGAATAGACGATGATGAAAATGGTTACATAGACGACTATGATGGCTGGAATGCCTATAACAGTACAGGTAATATAATAGCCAGCAGTCATGGTACTCATGTTTCAGGAATTGCCGGTGCTATTGGTAATAACGGACTGGGGGTTTGCGGTGTAAATTGGAATGTTCAAACAATGCCTGTAGTTGGTTCTTCAAACACGGAATCGGTGGTAGTGGAAGCTTATGGATATGTTCTGGAAATGCGCAGTATTTATAATGAAACATATGGAGATTCAGGAGCCTTTGTGGTTGCTACCAATTCTTCCTTTGGCATAAATTATGGTAACCCGGAAGATTACCCGCTCTGGAGCGCAATGTACGATTCTATGGGAGTAGCAGGAATTCTAAGTTCTGCTGCCACGATGAATATTACAGCCAATGTGGATGAAGTGGGAGATATGCCCACAGCTTGCGATAGCGATTACCTGATAACTGTTACAAATACTACCAACCTCGATGAAAAATATGGTTCTGCCGCTTACGGTCTTACCACTATCGACTTGGGAGCTCCGGGAACTGACATCTATTCAACTGATCAATCTAACAACTACAGTTATAAAACAGGAACTTCGATGGCAACACCACATGTAACAGGTGCGGTTGCTCTGCTTTTATCAGCTGCACCGGAAGAACTATTGATTCAATATATGGAAAATCCGGCTGAAATTGCGCTACAAATAAAAACTTATATACTTGAGGGTGTAGAAATGCTACCATCGCTTGATAGCTTGACCGTTTCCGGTGGCAGACTGAATATTTTCAATTCGCTGGATTTAATGCTGAATTCAAATTACGCTCAAAACGAAATACCCGAATCGACAATCAGACTAAATAATTATCCTAATCCTTTTAATCCTGAAACTACTATTGTATTTAATCTTACAGCAGAGAACGCTGAGAACGCAGAGTTGGTGATTTACAATTTAAAAGGACAGAAGGTGAAAATTATTTCCCCGAGCTTGTGTCATCCTGAGTTTATCGAAGGACGAGGGCAAAACAAATACAGTGTTACATGGAATGGAACGGACGAAAACAATCAACCTATTGCTTCAGGGATTTATTTCTTTAAATTAAATATTCAAAATTCACCGGTAAAGAAGATGTTATTATTGAAATAGAAATCGTTCGGCAGGTTCAATTTTTTAGATTGAACCGTAGCATTTCGGACGTATCAGAATGATACGTCCTGCTGAACGCTGTGATGAAAAAATGGAGAATAATATGAAAAAATTAATGGTTTCTTTTATCTTTATCCTTTTATCTTTTTCCTTTTTGTTCTCCGATGAACTACCCAAAATAGAATATGAAAAACTTTCTTTTGGAGAGGAGAATACTCTGGAAGTAATGACCTGGAACATCCAGAATTTTCCTAAAAGTAAATTTACAGTCGATTATACAACGGGAATAATATTAGCGGTAGATGCTGATGTTATCGGGTTGCAGGAGATCCAGAGCGATTCTGCGTTTGTGGTGTTGTTAAAAAATTTGCAGGCACAAGATCCCGAAAATAAGTGGAACGGATTCAGGGCAAAAACTAATGAATGGAAAATGAACCTGGCATATCTCTATAAATCGGGTATGATAAATGTGGATAGTATTTACCAGATCTATCCCGATGATGAAATATATCACCAACCCTTTCCCAGAAAACCTCTAGTACTGGAATTTACCTGTTTTGACCAGAAATTCTTTATCATAAATAATCACCTGAAAGCAATGCCGGGTGAGCAAAACATGGTACGCAGAAGAGTTGCTTGTAAACTTTTAGATGAATACATAGATAATTTTCTTCCAGAGGAAAATGTAATTTTATTGGGCGATCTGAATGACCAACTCACCGATCCTGAAGAGGAAAATGCTTTCACTGTCTTTCTGGAAGATAAACAGAATTACTATTTTGCAGATTGGAAAGTGGCAGCAGACAGTACAGCCAACTGGTCATATCCATACTGGAAATATCGCAGTCATCTCGATCATATTCTTATATCTAACGAATTGTTTGATGAATTTGAAAAAAAGGGTTCGGAAATAAAAACGATCACCATCGATAAATTTATGGAAGGCGGAGAAGATGCGCGCTATAAATATATCACCGATCACCGACCGGTTGTATTGAAATTGGTTCTTGAATAAAAACCTTGAAAACGGTCTCTTTCGGAGATATACACATCATGCCGTGAATTCTTCCTGCTTGACCTTTTCAACGATTTAGTGTAGTGAAAGAACATTGTTCTGTCTTCAGCAGGTTCAATCATTTTGCAGGTTCAATCCGGCAGCTGCCGGATTGAATCGCAAGGTTTTGGACGCATCAGCATGATACGTCCTGCTAAGCAGTTTATTGTAGTAGCAGAACATTGTTCTGTCATTTATGCTAGATAGGTTTTTTTATAAATTTATTGACATAATTTTTCATTTTAGTAAATAAAAAATTTATTTTTTATTAAATGATTTATAAAAAAATTGGCATCATCGGAAAATTGATAAGAATTTCGAAACTTGGATTTGAAAAACTAAACTGAAACAGCTCGAGATATGCGGATGTTACAAACAACTTGGAAAATAGAAAAATTGCAAAAAAATAAAAAAATATCGAGTGGTGGCGTCACACTTTGATGATTTTTGGGATATTAATATAGAGGGTGTTGAAAAATTTAAGATAATCTTTCTTTCAAACTTATCTTCTTAAACGATAAGTGAAGCAGGAGGAAAAATGAGATATCTAGTTTTATTATTTATTGTATTAGTAATTTTTACTACAACCTTTGCTGCTGAATACACTGTACCCCGTGCCGCATATTCTGTTTATGCAGAAGATCTGGATTTAGATGGTGATAAAGATATTGTGGTGGGACATTTATATAATAGTTCAACAAATTGGACAGGGATTACAACATTAGAAAATATTAATGCGGAATTTTCAAATATAGATAGTTTTTACTTAAATGGACAACATAGAGATCTTTGTATAGAAAAAATTGATAATAATAATGACTTTGATTTAATTACTCAATACTATAATGGAACAAATTCTCAGATAGGCATTCTTTTTGATTTTTATTATAACCAAAGTAATTTAACAGCTTATAACATTTCAGATTATGCTGATGATATCACAAATGGCGATATAGACAACGACAACGACATAGATATAATTGTAGCATCAAATAACGGTCAGTTTTGGAGTGTATTATATAATAATGGAACGGGTCAATTTTCATCACCTGAATATCATTATGTAGATTATCATCCTAGCGGTATTGCTTGTGGAGATTTGAATAACGATGGACGAGATGATGTTGTTGTCTGCGGTCTAAAATTAGAAGTATATCTGAGTTATCCTGGTAGTTTTCAATATATTTTAGTAGTAGATGAACTTTTTTATATGTGTAATGTAAAAATTGCAGATATTGATAGTGATGGAGATAATGATATTATAGCAGCAGATTGGGGAATTCCAGGATCACCCAAAAGAGTTTTAGTATATTCAAATGATGGGAATTGTAATTTTGACCTTACATACAGTAAATGGATAGATGAAGCAATGGCAGAAATCTTTATTTCTGATCTAAATAATGATATTTTCCCGGATATTATTTATAATGTCTCCTATTCTTATCCTAATTCTGTATATGAAAAAACTCACACTTATATTTTATATAATAATGGGAATAATACATTACAGGATCCGGTAAATTATCAAACTTATTTAGGTAATTCAGAATACATAACAAGTTTTAAGTCTTTTGCGGCTGATGTAGATAATAATAGTTGGAATGATATTATTACAGTCAATTATAGTTATAATGAAAGCTCTATCCATATCCTCTATAATGACAGTACCGGCAATTTTATAGAGGAACCGCAGGTGGGAATAAGTGGAGAATGTATAATGGATAATGAAAAATGTATAATGTGCAATTACCCTAATCCTTTTAACATAAGCACAGCAATCAAGTTTTCAATAAAAGAGCCAGGATTTGTAGAATTAAAAATTTATGATATAAAAGGAAGGTTAATTAAACTATTAATTAACCAAAAACTGAAAGGAGGTGAACACAATGTTATCTGGAATGGAAAAGATGGAAATAATAAATGTTGCAGTTCCGGGATTTACTTGATGAATTTGAAATTGAATGGAAAAAGTAGAAAAACAAGTAAAGTGATTTTATTGAAATAACTTGGAGGAGAAAATGAGATATATAATTTTATTTTTTTTATCGTTAATTATTTTTACTCCCACCTTTGCTGCCGAATACATCGTTCCCCGTGCTGCTTATTCTGTTTATGCAGAAGACTTAGATTTAGATGGAGATAAGGATATTGTGGTGGGTCATAAATATAATTCCCAAACGGATTGGGGAGGTGTATCAATTTTAGGAAATAATGGAAATGGTGAATTTGAACTTATTGATTCATTATTTTTTAATAATGGATTTGCTTATGTTAATGGTAATTATATTGATAATGACAATTATATAGACATTTTCGGTCAATATGTGTCAGATGATCCTGCACCGATAAATAACAGATTCATTGGAATAATTTATAATTATGGATACCAAAGTTTTAATAATATAATCTACTTTCCATTAAATACTAGAGAACCAGTGCCTGATATAACAAGTGGTGACATAGACAATGACAACGACATAGATATAATTGTAGCATCAAATAACGGTCAGTTTTGGGGTGTATTATGTAATAATGGAACGGGTCAATTTTCATCACCTGAATATCATTATGTAACAGGCTATTATCCTGTTGATATCGCATGTGGTAATTTAAATGAGGATAATAGAAATGATATTGCAATTTGCGCCCAGAAAACAGAGGTTTACTTTAGTTATGAAACAGGTTTTTAATGTTTAACCCTTGAAGAAAACAATTTTAAAAACGAAATAAATATATCGGATATGGATTATGATGGTGATAATGATATTGTGGGATTAACTCAAATATTTGATATAATTGGTTTATCTATCTACGAAAATGTAGAAGAGAACAATTTTTATGAACATGAACAAACATTTTACGAAATATTTACATCATCTTTTGTGATTTCCGATCTGGATAATGATGATTTTCCTGATATCGTTTGCCCTGATCTTAGTCCCGATGGTGGTATATACATAATTTACAATGAAGGTGATTTTAATTTATCAGAACAGCAGTATTTCTATGTTGCCAATTATGGTGAACCTATAAGAAAATCATTTTGCGCTGATTTGGACGGAAATGGCTTTAATGATATTATAACTATAAGATATAGTCACAATATTTTACCATCAAATT
>JACNIV010000278.1 GCA_014382915.1 Candidatus Cloacimonadota bacterium
CCTGGCAGAGAAGTATAAAAAAGATTATGATGTGATCATTGTAACCGGTGATAAGGATTTCGCCCAGATCGTGGATGGACAGGTTACGCTTTACGATCCATCAAAAGAAAAAGTTACCGATTATGAAAGCGTGATCGAGAAATACGGACTCAAACCGGAGCAGTTCGTAGATTACCTAGCTATCTGTGGTGATAGTGCAGATAATATTCCAGGAGTAAAAGGTATCGGTCCTAAAGGTGCAGCCAAACTTCTGCAGGAATTCGGTACACTGAAGAATATTTATGAAAACTTAGAAAGCATTTCTGCAAAGGGAATACATGACAAATTAGTTGAATCCAAAGAGGAAGCTTTCCTTTCTGGAAAACTGGCTGCTATCGTGCGAGATGTTCCGCTGGAAATTGCAGACGAAAGGACGTTCCTGTTCGATAAAAGTAAATTGAAAAAAGCAGTAAATTTCCTGAAAGAATATGAATTGAACTCGATAGTTAAGAAAATCGTGACGAGGGAAGACACAGCGACCTCTAAATTATCAACGGGCGAAAAACCAGCCTTAAAAAAGGAATTCAAAGCAGAATTCGATTTTGCGGAAGAAACGAAGTCTCAACAATTCGAAACAATTCTTATCGATAACAAAGAAGATTTCCAAAAAATGATGGAGGAATTGAAAAACAAAGATATAGTTGCCATCGATACCGAAACCACTTCCGCCGATCCGCTGATGGCAGAACTGGTGGGGATTTCGCTCTGCGCAAATAATAATAAAGCTTTTTACATTTCCATTGCCCATCAGATGGCGGAAAATGTGGCAAAAAAAATAGTACTGGAAGAATTAAAAAAGAATTTTCAGGGCAAGCTGCTGATAGCTCATAATATCAAATATGATTTTATGGTTTTGCAGAATGCAGGTTGGAGAATAGAGAATTCAGTTTTCGATACAATGATAGCAGATTACTTACTTAATCCTACATCTCGTCATGCTCTAAGTGCCTGCAGTAAGCGTGAACTGCACCACGAAATGATCCCGCTTTCCGATCTTATCGGCAAAGGAAAGAAGCAGGTAACATTCGATATGGTTCCAGTAGATCAGGCTGCAGAATACTCAGCAGAAGATGCCAATGTTACATTTCGTCTGCATAAGATATTCGAAAGTAAATTAATTCAAGCTAGCCTGTTCGATCTTTTTAAAGAAATAGAAATTCCGCTTTTTCATTCACTGGCAAAAATGGAATTGAACGGGGTAAAGATCGATACGAAAATATTAGCAGAAATATCTAAACGTAACCAGAAAAAAATAGGTGAACTTACCCGGGAAATTTATGAATTAGCCGGTTCTCAGTTCAATCTGAACTCTCCTCAACAATTGGCAAAAGTACTTTTTGAAGATATGGGAATTGAACCCACCAAGAAAATAAGAACAGGCTTTTCTACTGATGTTACTGTCTTGGAAGAATTGACGAAAGAGCACGAGATAGCCCGTCTTTTAATGGAATACAGACAGCTTGCCAAACTGGAATCTACTTATGTTACTGCGTTACCAAACCTGGTAAACCCAAAAACAGGTCGGGTGCATTCTTCGTTCAATCAAACCGTAGCTTCCACGGGAAGATTATCGAGTTCCAATCCGAATATGCAGAACATTCCCATACGCACGGAATTGGGAAAAGAGATCCGCTATGCTTTTGTACCCGAAGATGAGAATAGCGTAATTCTGGCAGCAGATTATTCACAGATTGAATTAAGAATATTAGCTATGCTTTCCAAAGATGAAAAGATGATAAATGCTTTCCGGAACAAAGAGGATATTCACCGTGAAACAGCCAGCGTAATTTATGATATTTCCAAAGAAAATATTACTTCGGATCAGCGCCGTTATGCCAAGATCATTAATTTTGGACTGATGTATGGAATGGGAGCTTTTCGTGTCTCTAACGAACTGGGAATTTCCCGCAAAGAAGCTGCTGAATTCATAGATAATTATTTCAGTAAATTCCCAACCATAAAAAATTACATTGATTCGGTGATTAAACAGGCAAAAAAAGATGGATATGTTTCCACCATTTTTGGCAGGAAACTTTATCTTCCGGAATTGAATAGTTCCAATAAAATGAGAGTTAGTGAAGCTGAGAGAATTGCAACTAACATGCCGATACAGGGCAGTGCTGCCGACATCATCAAAATAGCGATGATAAATTTAAACGAAAAAATTAAAGATGATCCCGATATAAAAATGATCATCCAGGTACATGATGAACTGGTCTTTGAAGTGAAAAAAGACAAACTCGATTTTGCAAAAGAGCTGATCGTTAGAGAAATGGAGAATGCCCTGCCAAAAGAATATTCCGATATTGTACCTTTGGTGGTTGATGTAGGAATTGGCAACAATTGGTTTGAAGCACATTGAGTATAGCTCACCAGTCTTCGTTAGAACTACGACCTAGCAAGCGGATACACACGGATTTCATCAGATAGCCAAATATTGTTAAAACTATTTTTTATTTAGCTTAAAAGCAAGAGCTTTGAAGCAAGCGATAAACTGAAAAAAACAATTGACATCAATCACTTATTTAGATATTTAGGCAACAGACTAAATACTTCCGGAAGGAAGGAAGAAATTAATGTTAAATGATAGGGTCTTCAAGTCACTTTCGGATATTAATAGGCGTAAGATAATAAGCCTTCTCAGAAAGAAGGATATGACTGCCGGCGAAATTGCAGGTCATTTTAATATTTCCAAACCTTCCATAAGCGAACATCTGAAGATCCTGAAAAATGCTAACCTGATAAGTTCGGAGAAAAACGGGCAGTTCATAACATATTTTTTAAATTCTTCGATCCTGGAAGATGTGATTTCGTATTTTATGGAGATTATTAGCAATGAATAAAACGACCAATGAGCGTTTGCAAAACCATCGAGAGGATGGTGATATTGTAACCCCATCGTCCCGATGGGAAAAGGAAATACAAATGTATAAAAGATTTCTACCACACATCCAACCTGAAAATGCTATAATTTTCATCACATATCGTCTTGCATTCAGTTTACCACAAGCATTTTACTTGAAAGAATCAATTAGAAAAATAAAATCCAGAATGCAGAAAGAAATTCATAAAAATTTTAAAAAAAGAAAAGAAATTACCGCAAAATATGAATATAAACTTTTTCTTGTTGAAGACCTATTTTATCCAAAAATCAGCAATTCACCTCAATGGTTAATGGAAAAAAGTATTGTTGAAATAGTTGAAGAAAGTTTGTTATGGGGACATCAGAAAAGATACGAACTTTTTTCATATTGTATAATGCCCAATCATATTCATATTTTAATAAGACCAATGAAGATTGAAAACGAAAACAAATTTTACGAGTTAAAAGATATAATGTATAGTCATAAAAGATTTACAGCACGAGAAGCGAATAAAATATTAAATAGAAAAGGTGATTTCTGGTATCGAGAATTTTATGATCATTATATCAGGAATGAAAAAGAATTTAGAAATGTTCTTCGATACATTTATCATAATCCTGTGAAAGCAGGATTAGTTTCTGAACCTGAAGATTGGAGATTCAATAAAATAATGGAATTGTAATAACCATCGGGACGATGGTGATACTGTAAATCACCGGGACGGTGGTGATACAGGAGGAAACGATGAGTAAATTCAAATGGTGTTTTGTAATAATTATCATTCAAATAATTGCGTCTTTTTATCTGGGATTAAGTTTAGCAGAAGATGCAAAAATTCCCTGTCACTGGAACATCAAAGGTGAGATCGACGGATACTTCGGCAAATGGACCGGAGTGCTTTTATTTCCCGGAATTAACCTGGCAATGTTACTTTTTATAATGGCGCTTTCCTATATTTCTGTACGGTATAAGAACGCAAAGGAAAGATTTGAAAAAGTAATTCCCGGTCTGGCAACTATCATCGTTCTTTTCTTTGCTGGCATTCATATTTACATGATCCTGCTGGCAAAAGAAATTCTAAATCCAAGCGGGAATATGATCTTTTACCTTATCGGTTTAATGTTCATAATGCTGGGAAATCTTCTGCCAAAAATTCCTTCCAATTTTTTTGCCGGTATTCGTACTCCGTGGACTTTATCATCCGAAGAAGTATGGAGAAAAACGCATAGACTGGGCGGGATCAATTTTGTAATTTCCGGTCTTTTAATGATCGTGATCACAGCAGTTTTTGGAAACAATAGTACATCAAATATCATAATGTTCGTTCTATTTATGTCGTTAGTTTTATATCCGGTTCTTTATTCCTTTATTTTGTATAAGAAGGAAGAAAAAAAATAGCAGCTTTTTAATTGAAGAATTATTTAACCATATCAGCTTATTAAAGTTGACACGGTTTTTTTAATATCCAGATATGCTACCTAAATTTATTAATGAGTTCTGCATAATTAGGCAAAATTTCAGAAACCATTAAAATGGTTGAAATTTTCATACGTGGGTTTGATTATTCCCACAACTGAAGTTGTGGATTAATTAAACAAGTACTATAACATTAACCCACAGTTTTAACTGTGGGATGAAAGGAAACCAAACTTGCACTGAACCACTTTAGTGGTTTCAAAATGTATTATGCAGAACCCTTAAATTTATTAAAGACAGGAGAATCTTAAGGCTAAAAAATTAATGCTAAATTCGATAGCAAAAAAAAGCGCAGGGAAAAATTTCATTTGGTGTCTTAATAAATAAAGAAAAATAAAAAATTTTCTGTGGGGAACTATGAATGATTTATCCTTTAAAAGAAAAGAACGAAAATTTCTTATTGTAGAACATTCCTTCGAAGAAATTCGGGAAGCTCTGATAAACCATATTCCCGTTCATACTTTTAATGAAAGCCATTCTTGTGTTCTTATCCAAACTACTTATCTGGACACAAAAGACTTTCTACTGTTCAAGGAATACCTGGGCAGGCGGAAGTTCCGTTTTAAAATAAGATTCCGCAGATATGGTTACAATGGGAAATTCGCCAATCATTACCTTGCAGAATTGAAAGTAAAACATAAATCGATTTCCATAAAAAAAAGATTTATTCTTCCTGAAAACCTGCTGGAAAAACTGATTGATGGTGAAGATATAAAAGAAGAGGTAAAAAAAGCCAATGCTGGTTTGAAAGGTGCTGGAAAAACCTATAAACTGATCTCAAAACTAATAGAGATAAACGACCTTAAACCGGTTTTGCAAGCCTCCTATGAAAGAGTTGCTTTCCAGAAAAAATCAAAGAAGCTGCGTATCACAGTTGATAGGAATATTATCCATAAGAAATTATTGGGAAAACCAAAAATAGAAACCCTGGATGCAATAGTATTCGAATCGAAAATAATGAATAAATCTCCTGAATGGTATAAAAAAATGGTGAAAAAGCTCTCTCTATTAAGGCAGCAGAGATTTTCCAAATATACAACCGGAATAAATGCTTTGTATTTCCCCGATAGAGGAAAGTATAATTTTCTAGATGATGATGGTCTTGCTAATCCTGATATCCCGGAAACAATAACAGAGTCATTTAATCTTTTGAAAAAAGCATTGAAACTTGAAGATGTGATCTGACAGGAAGTATTTCCATTCCTGTATCTACCGGATGAAAATATATTGGAGTTATTATGAATGAATTATTTCAGGTTATACAAAATAGTGCGGAAGGCGGCATCAGCCAGTCCCCTTTGCAAATCATAATAAATCTTTCCATGGCAATGTTCCTGGGGCTGATCTATTCTTATGTTTACAGGATCACTTACATTCGGGGCAAGAAGGATAAAATTTTAAAAAAGGAAATGAAGGGTATACAGTTTACATTGCTTCTTCTCTCTGTGGGCGGTGCTTTTATCTGGATAGTTGTAGCAGATAACCTGGTTCGTGCTTTCGGTCTGGCAGGCGCATTAAGTCTTATCCGGTTCAGAACTGTGGTAAAAGATCCCATGAACACGATCAAAGTCTTTTATGCTATCATCATTGGAATGGCTTGCGGATTGAGCCAGTATTATGCTGCTATCATCGGAACGGTGTTTATGTGTTTTGTCCTTACCGTTATATATTATGTTAAAGAAAGAGAACGTAAACAAAAAAAACTCAGAAAAGAAATACAAGAAAATGAAAGCTGAAAGAATTTTATTTATTTCCATATTGAGCCTACTTTCCATCAGCTTCGTTTTTGCTGATGCTGCCAATTTTAATTCTTTTATGGAAGAGGTGCTCACCGACGATACAAAATATTTGCAAAAAGTTAATCGGTTAGACAGAGAACTTGCCGAAAACAAGATCGAACGTTCGGTTAACTGGTTTGATATAAATCTTTCCTATCGAAAATACTCGAATGATAAGATCCGCAAACAAACGGAAACCACCCTGGAATATTCTGATATTGATGAAGAAGATGAACGCTGGCGGCTGGAACTGAGCAAGCGGTTATTTCCCAAAGATTACGATAATGTCAGTGATGACTTGAATGCCAGAATTGATATACTGAGATTGCAGCACGAGGTAGAATTATATAGAATCTCAAGAATGGATGATATTATAGACGATCTGATAGAAAGCTTTGAAGCAGCTTCCCGAACATCTATCCTGAAAGATGAACTCACTCTTTTAAATCGAGAGAATCTTATCCTGGAAGAACTTCAAAGTAAGAATATTACCCAGCCCGAAGAATTAATAAAAAATATTAAGGAATTAAATAAAAAAGAAAATGAACTTGCTGAATGGGAAGAAATAATTTCCATGCATACATTAAATTATTTTACAGCCTGTCAGAAATTTGATAATTCTTTTTCTGAGTACGTAATCATAACTCCGGAAATTCCCGATACGATTCTTTTTCAAGAAACATTAACCCGCAAAATTGAAGAACTGAATAAAAAAATCAGAAAAATATCCGGTTCAATAAACTGGAAAAAAAATTATTTCTTTTTTCCAGAATTTAATATTTCCCTCTCCTATAATAACAGGAAAACATATCAGGATTGGAATATCACTGAGAATTCGTATGGATATCTACGTGAAAGGAACTTTGAAGAAAAATATCCGGAAGGTGAGATCGAGTTGTCGCTTCCTTTTGATATCTTCTCCAATATCTCCGGGAAAAAACAGATGCTGAACTCTTTTGAAAATGAAATCCAAATTTGGGGAATAGAAATGATCACTTCACTGCAATCCTTTGAATTGGAGAGAATCAACTCCTTTCAAAAAGCTCTCAATAACTTTAAAAGAAAGAAGAGATTGTGGCAACTTTATAATGAGCAATTTTTAAAATTAAAAGCTCAGTTCGATTCTCAGCCTGAACTTCTGGGAACCACACCGGAAATAAAACTCTTGAAAGAAGAGATCAAAATGCAAAAAGCAGAACTTGAATATAAGATCAGTGAAATGAAATTGTATAAAGAGATCTTTCTGATAAATTACTTTGGAGAAAATTAATATGACATCCGAAAAGAAAAGAAAATACATAATGATTCTTTCGATAGTCACACTTATTATCATTGTTATCATTTCCTATTTTATCGAAGCACGATCGCAGAAACTTCCCGCTGTGGTGAGGACAAACAAAGTGGTTATCAGTACCGAGACATCCGGAACAGTGAAAGAGTATAATGTACTCCTGATGCAGGAAGTAACTACCGGGGACATGATCCTGGAGATGGAAAATCCGAAATTGAAAGCGCGCCTGGAAACATTGAAAAACGAGAAGCAGAAATATGAAGAATTAATAACTTCTGCAAAAAGTGGTGACCACCTGAATATGGAACTTTTCGAACTGGATGAGGATATTCTGAAAAACGGAAATGACCTGCAAAATACACAATTAGAAAAAGATAATATCTCAAATAAACTGGCAGTGTATTCCGAAAAATATAAGAATGCCGTTTTGCAATATGATGCCAGTAGAGAACTATTTTCAAAAGGAATTATCAATTCAGCAGAATTTGAAGATATGACAAACGACTTTCTGAATATCAGCAATAAATATAATGAACTGAGAAGCGATTCTCTTCGGATGGAAAAAGAACTTGAAACCATTCAAAGTATGATAGATATTCTTAAGGCTCAGAAAAGTATGTTGTCCTCGAATGTTTCATTGATCGCTTCTAAACATCTAATTGACCGAGATGAAATTAATTCAAAAATACACGATCTTGAACAGGACATTGCTAACCTGAAGATATATGCTCCAGCCAAAGGAACGGTGACGGATATTTATTATAAACCCGGTGAAAAAATTAAAAGCGGGGACGTGGTTGCCGAGATCGCAACAATACAAGATATCTGGATCATTGCTTATGGGAATTCATTCAGCAGAAGAAGTATCAGTCCCGGACAAAAGGTGAAAGTGTACTGTGGGAACGGGAAAAAGATATTCGGAAGAGTGGTTTCGGTTTCTCCCATCATGGAAAAAGTGAAGGCGCTCAGCTCATCTTTTGAAACAGTAAACACATATTCCAAAATAGAAGTTCATTTTGATGATGATGAAGCCGCCTGGAAAAACGTTACACCGGGAGAACGTCTGATGGTTAGAATATATTTTAAAAATTGAAATAGTATAGTTCTTAGATTTTTCACAGGAATGAACTAAAATGAGTTCTGCAAAATAGAGTGTTTTTGTCATCCTGAAGATTTCTACTTGCTGTTACCCTTGAAGGATCTACGCTTATAATGAGACTTGTCCGTCGTGGTGGATTCTTCGAAGGTTTGCTTTTGTAAGTTTTCCTCAGAAAGACGTATAATTTTTTATTTTGCAGAATTCTTATGAACATAATAAAAAAAAGGAGTCGTAATGAAAAAGAACATTTTTCTTTCACTTTTGCTGTTGATAGTTTCACAAATGGGTATTTGCCAGGAATTCTATGACATAAATACGGTGAATACTATTGAAATTATCTTTTCTGAATCTAACTGGGATGAAATTCTGGATAATTTGTATGCTGCTGGAAATGAAGAATGCCTGGTGGGAACAGCAATAATAAACAGTGTACAGTTCGATAGCGTGGGAGTACGATATAAAGGAAACAGCTCCTATCATCCCGATAGAATTAAAAATCCTTTGAATATAAAACTGGATTATATTCTTGAAGATCAATTACTCGATAGCTACGGTACTTTGAAACTGGCAAACTGTTTCAGGGATCCCAGTTTTATCAGGGAAACTCTCAGTTATGAAATAGCAAGAACATATCTACCAGCGAGCAAAGCCAATTATATTAATGTTTATATTAACGGGGATTTGATTGGACTTTATACCAGTGTTCAGGATGTTGATAAATTCTTTATGAGCACTCTTTTTTATTGTGATGAGAATGCTCGATTCAAAGGAGAATTATCTTTCCCTCAAACGATTGATATCTGGGGTTATGCCGGTCTTGATTCAACTCTTTATTATGGTTTTTATGAATTGGAATCAGATTATGGCTGGAATAAGTTGGTAAACTTCCTCGATGTTTTCAATAATAACCCGGATGAAGCAGAAACCGTCTTGAATGTTGACAGGCATTTATGGATGCTGGCTTTCGATATTTTAATGGTAAACCTGGATTCGCCTATAAACATCGGTCATAATTTTTATTTATTTGAAGATAGTACACAGCGGTTCAATCCTATTCTTTGGGATCTGAATGAGAATTTTGGAGGCTTTAATATGTCTCCGGGTGGTCCACTAAATATAATCCAGATGCAACATCTTGATCCCTTCTTGAATATATCTCATCCTAATTATCCTATTATTAATAAAATTTTGCCCAATTCAACCTATCGGAAAATGTATATCGCTCATATGAAAACCATAATCGAAGAATATTTCTCGAATGACCTGTATTTAACCAGAGCCCTGGAAATCCAGGATATTATTGAAGAAAGTGTGCAGTCAGATCCTAATAAATTCTATACCTACAATGATTTTCTCAATAACATTTATAATCAAGTTGGATATGGACCTCCTGCAGTCTTTGGTATAACACAGTTAATGGATGAAAGGATTTCATTTATATTGAGCCACCCGTTGTTCCAGGAAATACCGCCGATCATTTCTAATATTGCAAATACACCTGCAACGATTGTACCAAACACAACGGTATGGTTCTCTGCAGAAGTTGAAAATGCAGAAACTGTTATACTCGGCTACAGACAAAATATCGCCGGAAAATTTGAAAAAACAGAGATGTTTGATGACGGCAATCATAATGATGGAGCTGCAGGAGATGGAATATACGGAATCTCAATTATTGCAGGTTACAGCGATATTCAATATTATCTTTATGCAGAAAATAATGATGCTGGAATATTTTCTCCAGCAAGAGCAGAATATGAATTTCATACTCTCGATGTAGTTTGTGAAACGGGTAATATAGTCATAAATGAGATAAACTATCATTCCGCAGATGATTTTAATCCTGAAGACTGGATAGAATTTTATAATGCTGAAAATGATGACATCGATATTTCAGGATGGTGCTTCAAAGATGAAAATGATGAGCATATATTTACATTTCCTGCAAATACGATCATTGAAACAGATGGATATCTTGTTTTATGTAGAGATTCCGGAGCGTTCTCAAGTTTATTTCCTGATGTGTATAATTTCATTGGAGATATGGATTTTGGTTTAAGTGGTGGTGGTGAATTGATCCGACTTTATGATGCTGAAGGTAGCATGGTTGATTCGCTGGAATATGATGATGAATATCCCTGGCCTACAGAACCTGATGGAAATGGACCTACACTGGAATTGATTGATCACACACTCGATAATACATTGCCATCAAGCTGGGCAGCTTCCGCTGAACATGGAACACCAGGGACTTTGAACAGTGCAGTATCGATAGAAAACAATGAAATAATACTGCCCGTAATAGGTAAATTATGTCAGAACTATCCAAATCCGTTTAATCCGACAACGATGATTAGTTTTTCACTCATCGCAGAGGACGCTGAACACGCAGAGATTGTAATTTATAATATCAAAGGACAAGAGATAAAGAAATTAGAAATTAGAAATTTGAAATTAGGAATTAATGAGGTTGTCTGGAACGGAACGGATGAAAACAATAAACCCGTTTCATCAGGAATATATTTCTATCAATTGAAAGTGGGTGGAAGGAGTATTGCAACAAAGAAAATGCTGATGATAAAATAGTGATATAAAGACTTTGCGAAGATTTCATTCAAGAAAATTGTTCTTATAAACCTGCGCAAGGTTATCTTATTCAAATGTAAATAAGATAAATATCTTTTGTTGGATTTTCTGAAAATCCTGTAAAAATACCTTCCTAAGATAAACAGAATAAATGCATTTTAAACAAGTTAATAAATTTTATATTAGAATAAGAGGATTTCTTTATTAAAAAATTTCTTTGAAATAATTACTAATATTCTTTAAATGATTAAGGTTGACACGTTTTTTTAAATATCCAGATTTGCCACCAAAATTTATTAAAGACAGGAGAATCTTAATGGCAAAAAAAGTAACGATTTTTGGAGCAGGTCTGGTTGTGAAACCTATGGTGGATTATATAGCAAAACAGGGATTTGATATTGTGATCGCCAGCAGAACTTTAAGTAAAGCAGAAAAACTGGCAGCTTCACATTCAAACGCAACAGCAAAACAGTTTCTATCCGATGATGAACAGGCAATGGAAGAATTTGTTAAATCCAGCGATCTAGTGGTAAGTCTGCTTCCTGCAACCTATCATGTGAAAGTGGCAAAAAAATGCATCGAATTTAAGACAGATATGGTTACCACTTCCTATATCAGTCCCGAGATGCGAGCATTGGATCAGGAAGCAAAAGATGCAGGAATTATCATTTTGAATGAGATCGGTGTGGACCCCGGTATCGACCATATGAGCGCAATGAAGATATTTCATCATGTAGAAAATGAAGGTGGAAAGATCGTTAGCTTTATGAGTTATTGCGGTGGACTACCAGCTCCGGAAGCCAATACAAATCCTCTTGGTTATAAATTTTCCTGGGCTCCCAAAGGCGTGCTGAAAGCTGCCGG
Source organism: Candidatus Cloacimonadota bacterium (assembly GCA_014382915.1). Lineage (GTDB taxonomy): Bacteria > Cloacimonadota > Cloacimonadia > Cloacimonadales > TCS61 > JACNIV01. The sequence continues at coordinate 11,998 of JACNIV010000278.1, forward strand.
GAACGGTGACCGTTTTATGAAAGATGAAAAAATTGTCGAGATCAAAGGAAAAGACCTTTTCAAGAATTACTGGTTTGTGGATGTGGAAAGTGCAGGCACTTTTGAAGCTTATCCAAACAGGGATTCGATGGGCTACATAGATATCTACGGATTGACACACCTGAAAACAATGTATCGCGGAACTTTCAGAAACATAAGTCATTGCGATACCTGGCACATTATGTCTCAAATGGGCTTCTATAAAGAAGATGAAATTTTTGAAAACCTGGAAGGAACGGTTAAGGAATTCATTCTTACTAAGATGTTGAAAATGAATAAAAATGCTTGTTTGAGATGTGAACTTATTAAAAGATTTAAAATTCCTGAAACGAGTGTTATCTTGAAAAAATTTGAATGGCTCGGTTTCTTTGATGAGACACCGGTTCCAATAAAAAAGGGTGGAGCAGTGGATGTGCTCACAGCGATCATGCTGGATAAGATGTCTTATAAAAAAGGTGAGCGTGACCTTCTGGTTCTTTATCATCAGTTCATTGCTGAATACCCGGATAAAACACAGAAGATCACTTCCACCATGATAGATTATGGAATTCCCAATGGAGATACTTCGATGGCTCGCACAGTTTCCCTTCCTGCTGCTATTGGGGTGCGTATGATATTGGAAGGAAAAATCAATCTTACCGGGGTTCATATGCCGATACTTCCCGATATTTATAATCCTGTTCTTGAAGAATTAGAAAAGCTGAATATCAAAGTTGTGGAGAGATTTTATTAAAGCAGAATTAGCCACGAAGAACGCGAAGGAACACGAAGGAAAAGATCTTCGCAATGGTTGGTTCGATGGAATTTTGTAAAAAACCTTGAGAAGGTTACCCACAGAAGAATTCTTTCAAATCAACCTTCTTAATGGTTATATTAAGAAAAAGAGTCAGACTGAAACCATTGAAAAGGTTCAGCAGGAAGAAAATACTTTTAAACCTTTTCAAGGTTAGCAGATTATTAAGTCCGTGTTAATCTGCGAAAATCAGCGGCAAAAGTCTGTGTTTGTCAGCCTGCCGTGGCGTAGTGAAACGAAGACAGGTGAGGGTCTGCCTGCCCCGTTGACTAACTGGGGTGGCTGAAAAGGAGCATAATGAAGACACTCGGTATCGTAAGAGAAACAAAAAATAGATGGGAAGCGCGAGTTCCCTTAAATCCTAAAGCTGCGAAGAAATTGATCCAAAAAGGATTTGAAGTAATCGTTCAACCAGCAACGATTAGGATTTATCGAGAAGAAGAATATAAAAAAGTCGGTGCTGTCATTTCGGATGATCTTTCAAATTGTGATTTAATTCTGGGTGTGAAAGAAATTCACATTCCTGATCTGATCCCGGGAATTCCTCATCTTTTCTTTGCTCATGTAATCAAGGGTCAGGATTATAATATGCCGATGCTGCAATATATGCTGGATAATAAAATCACCCTTTTTGATTATGAAAAAATCGTTGATAAGAAAAGCAGACGACTCGTTTTCTTTGGCAAATTTGCAGGTAATGCTGGAATGATCGATACTCTCTGGGGTTTCGGTCATCGACTGAAACTCCAGCATGGAATCGATACACCGTTTTTCAAAGTGAAACGAGCTTATGAATACGAAACAGTTCACGATGCGATCGAACATCTGAAAATTATCGGGAAAGAGATTGAAGAAAACGGTTTACCGGAAGAGATCACACCTCTGAACATATTTATACTCGGTTACGGTCATGTTGCTTATGGTTGCAGAGAAATTCTTAATGCTCTTCCGATTATTGAAATCGATCCGGAAAATCTGGCAGAACATCAAAAAAACTATCAAAATAACAAAGTTTATTTGTCGAACTTTAAAGAAAAGCATTTAGTCGAAAGAAAGGATGGAAACGAATTCGAGCTCGAACATTTCTTCGATAATTGTGCGGAATATTATTCCAGATTCTATCAATATCTTCCCTATTGCAGCGTTTATATGAACGCAATTTTCTGGAAACCG